>JAAXOC010000092.1:0-1561 GCA_014237145.1 ANME-2 cluster archaeon | reverse complement strand
CTACACAGTGAACGATGATTGGTATGCAAGTTGGGATTCTCTGTTTGTTGATTCTATTGCAGACATAGCAAGCGAAGGCTATAATGGTTGGATGTACTGGGTGAACTATCCGGAAGATCCGATGCCTGGGATTGGTGCAGACCAATTCGTGCTTGAGGATGGAGATGTTGTTACATGGTATTGGAGCAGCAGTATGGATATGACACCAGCAAATTCATCAATGCTCGTGGATATCAATGTTACAGTCACATCCCCTGACCTCATCGCTGTGACCATACATTCCCCTCAAGCAATAACTAAGGACAGTACGCCCCTATTGCATGCAACATTTGATCAGATAGCTGCTTTAACGTGGTATGTTATTGATGATGGAGCTGCCGTAACAGGAGGATCTAATACAGATAATTTAACTGTCACGTTACCGGAACTCCCAGATGGTCAGCATACTGTAACGGTCTATGCAAATAATTCAGATGGAAATGTTGGTTCTGCAACACAAGACTTCCTTGTGGATACTATAGCACCAGTGATCAACTCAGTTACACTGGACCCAACTGATCCGAATACCGGTGATAATATTACAGTCACCGTAAATGCTACGGATAATGTTGGAGTAACAGCTGTAACAGCTGACGGTGTGTCTCTAAGTAACGCTGATGGAGATGATACCTGGGAGGGAACCATAACAGCTATTGAAGGAACCCACACTGTGAACATCTCAGCAAGTGATGCAGCTGCTAATACCGTCTATGACGAAACAGCAAACTATACAGCAACACCCCCTGCTGATAACACAGCACCAGTGATCAACTCAGTTACACTGTACCCGACTGATCCAAATACCGGTGATAATATTACAGTCACTGTAAATGCTACGGATAATGTCGGAGTAACAGCTGTAACAGCTGACGGTGTGTCTCTAAGCAACGCTGGTGGAGATGATACCTGGGAGGGAACCATAACAGCTATTGAAGGAACCCATACTGTGAACATCTCAGCCAGTGATGCAGCTGGTAATACCGTCTATGACGAAACAGCAAACTATACAGCACCACCACCACTTGCTGATAATATAACACCAGTGATCAACTCAGTTACACTGGACCCGACTGATCCGAATACCGGTGATAATATTACGGTCACCGTAAATGCTACGGATAATGTCGGAGTAACAGCTGTCACAGCTGACGGTGAGCCTCTAAGTAATGCTGATGGAGATGATACCTGGGAGGGAACCATAACAGCTATCAACGGGACCCACACTGTGAACATCTCAGCAAGTGATGCAGCTGGTAATACCGTCTATGAAACGGTAAACTATACAGCAACACCACCTGTTCCCACACTTCCAGTCGTACTGGTTGAAGATGTTACAGCAGCGCCAAACGGCTATGCATTTACATCAGTAATGGTTAAAAATGTGACTGGCCTGGGTTCAGGTAATGTCAATGTTACATTTGATCCATCAGTAATTCAGGTAATTGATGTAACCTCAGGAGATGAAAATGCTCTTATTGTGCAGGACTGGAATGTCAATAACACAGCAGGCTCATTGGAGATA
>JAAXOC010000091.1 GCA_014237145.1 ANME-2 cluster archaeon | reverse complement strand
TACAGGGATGAGACCGGGGCCAGCGCAACTGTGGAGGGGTATTCTCAAGTGCCATTCGATGGATACGTTGTGTTTACAGTAACAAAGGATGATACTATTATTGAAGAAGTACGGGAAAAGTCCCCCATCCTCACCAATGATGATGATGAAACTATCGAGATCATCTGGACCCGCAAGCTTGCCGCAGGCATATATGGTCTATCCGTAGAAGTGATAGGCAACGACGGTGATATCCTGGATGAGTGGGACACGGTCATTGAGTCCGACTATGACATTTCTGCTGATGTAACACCAGAACCCACGCCTACAGAGACGCCCGGGTTTGGCATAGTCCCGGCAACCTTTGTATTGGTATCACTATTTATTTTATCAGGGCGGATGGACCGCCGCAACGGGTGATACCCGTGTATGAACTGTTCATAGCCATCAGGCATCTGACCTCACGCCGCAGGCAGACCATATTTTCTGTACTGGCGGTCGGGCTGGCAGTTATGCTGCTCATGTGGTCACAGGCAATGATGGTGGGTTTTACCGATGAGATGTATTCAAAGACCGTTGACACGATGATGCCACATGTAACAGTTGAACCACAGGAAGGTGAAGATTACATCCATCTGTACCGTAAACTCATAGAGGATATCGATGGGATCGATGGCGTGGTAGGTATATCACCAGTCCTTTCCGGGCCGGCTACATTTGAATACAAAGGCAAGAACAAGAATGTGGTCATGCAGGGCATCCGGGTTGAGGCCCACGATTCCGTGATGTATATCAATGACAACATTATCGAAGGCAGTTTCAGGGATCTGGAAATTTCGCCCAACAGTGTGGTGGTTGGTGATGCCCTTGCTGAAAAACTCGATGTGGAAATTGGAGATACCATAGATGCTTCATTTCCTGAAGCGAATCCTGCAAACCTGAAAGTTGTGGGCATCTATAACAGCGGCACACCCATGGATGAGACTCTGGCGTTTACGTCCCTGTCCACTGTCCAGGATTTTCTTGAAGTGTCCAACGTTGTAACAACTATTTTAGTTCGCGGGGATGACCGTGAGCGTGCACAGGCCATATCAGAGAAGATAGATACCCTGGGATATCCTGCTTCAGGCTGGAAGGAGACTAATCCGGAGATAATACAGACACTGAAAATGGAAGGGACAAGCAATGCTATCACACTGGGTCTTATTATCATTATCGCATCTTTCGGAATCGTCAGTACCCTTTTCATGGTGGTCATGGAGAAGACTAAAGAGATAGGCATGCTCATGGCAATGGGAGTGTCAAGAAGAAGTATTTTGATAATATTCGTAATGGAAAGCGGCATCCTGGGACTGCTGGGTGCTTTAATAGGTGTGATACTGGGTGCGACGTTAGCCATACAAATGGGGTCATTTGAATATGAAATGGAAGTCATGGCCGGCATCACCTCGATTCCGTTTGTTGTGAGATTGCAGGATGCAGTCATTATTGTGTTGTTCACATTCCTGCTAAACCTCATCGCCGGAATATACCCTGCCAGTCGTGCTTCAAAACTTAAGCCGGTGGAGGCGATAGGTCGTGAGTGAGGGAGATTGCTATGTTTGAGCTGGATGTTGCCACAAGACATATCAAGTCACGCCGGCGGCAGACCTTATTTTCCATAATTGCAGTATCACTGGCTGTGGGGATAATCATAATCTTCATGTCAATGATGAGTGGTTACACGAGTATATTGATCGATTCGACAATTGAGAACCAGGCTCATATCACGATCATGCCAAAGGAGGGCGAGGATTACATACACCTCTACCACGGGCTTGAGAACCATATCTACGATCTGGAAGGTGTAGAAAGTGTCTCGTCATATTTCCAGGGTGAAGCTGCCCTGCAATACAAACACAACGCTGAAGGGGTGCTGTTGTACGGTATCAATCCTGAAGATGAGAACCGGGTCGTTAACAGGGAAAAATATTTACTGGCCGGGGAGTTTGCATCTATTGAAAATCCCGGCAGCCGCATAATCATTGGTTATAAACTGGCAAAAAATCTGGAGATGGAGGTGGGCGATACTGTCACAGCCCAGATCCCGGGTGCAGAACCTGCCGATTTTACCATTACCGGCATATTCCAGACCGGAACGCCAGTTGACGAAACAATGGCATTTGTAAATCTTGAGCGGTTGCAGGATCTCTATGGGTCAGGGGATGTGATAACAGGAATGGGGATAAAGTTGTCTGATGCTTATGCTGCTGAAGAGCTGGCTAACGGAATTGACCGGGAGACAGGCTATGATGCTATAAGCTGGATGGAGCAGAATGCAGAAATACTGACCCTTCTTGAGACCTCGGAGAGTATGGTTTATTTCTTTTATGTTATCATCTTCGGCATATCAGGTTTTGGTGTCGCCAATGTCCTGATAATGATAGTTATGGAAAAGGTTGGTGAGATAGGAATGCTCATGGCAATGGGCACGTCCAGGCGGAGCATAATGCTGATATTTCTGCTGGAGGCAGGAATACTGGGTATGGCCGGGGTTATAATCGGTTGTATACTGGGATATGTCGCTTCATTGGCAATTGCATCTATTACAATACCCATACCACCCGAGATGTATTTTGGGATGGACCACCTGCCCGTAGTAATAGAGCTTGAGAACTTTATCTCAGCCAGTGTTTTTGCTATGGTCATTAATATTATAGCTGGTGTATTCCCGGCCAGGCGTGCTTCAAAAATGGATCCAGTGGAGGCGATTTACAGTGTCTGATAAATATATAATCCAGATAAAGAACCTGACAAAGATATTCGGCGACGGAGTGGAAATAAAGGCCCTGGACGGAGTGGACCTGGATATTGAACGGGGTGAGTTTTTGGCTATTATCGGGCCTTCCGGTTCAGGCAAGAGTACACTTCTGAACCAGATAGGTATTCTTGACACTCCCACCAGCGGTACAATCCTGCTAAACGGAATTGATGTCACGGAAATGTCTGATAAACAGCGCTCCCGGACAAGGAACAAGGAACTGGGCTTCATTTTCCAGTACCATCACCTTTTGCCCGATTTCAATGCTCTTGAGAATGTGATGATGCCGCTGCTGATAAGCGGTGTAAAATCGTCACAGGCACGTGAGGTTGCCCGTAAGGTACTTGATGAAGTCGGGTTGGGTGACAGGATGGACCACCGGCCTAACCAGTTGTCAGGGGGCCAGAACCAGCGGGTCGCCATTGCACGGGCGCTGGTAAATAAACCCAGTATCGTTATCGGGGACGAGCCCACAGGCAACCTTGACTCAAAGGCCAGTGAGAATATCTATGAACTGCTGCGCAAATTAAACCGCGAGCACAACCAGACCTTTATACTTGTGACCCACGACGAGCGGATGGCTGCCAAGACCGACCGGATCATCAGGCTGGTGGACGGCCGGGTTGCTGAGAATTCTATCAATTCCAGTTAGGCAGGCATTTCACCCAAGTTTTTATCAGGTTTGTGCATAATTGAGTGTCAGATGCGGCGTAAGGACAGGAAGTTATGGATAAGGGATATGGCAGCGCAGCGAATGGTAAGGCTGTTCGACCTGGCAGAGGAATCTTTTGATAATGACCCTGGTTTAAGCAAACGGTATGTTTTTTTAGCTCGCAGGATAGGTATGCGCCACAGGGTCAGGCTGCAATCCCATCTTAAGCGCAAGGTGTGTAAAGGATGCGGCACATATCTTGTCCCTGGCGCAAGTTGTAGGGTTAGAATAAGAGGCAGTCGAGTGATTACTACATGTTTGGAATGTGGTACAAGTTCACGAAGACCGTTCTAACTTGCACAAAGTTTATTCTTTTTTTCTAATTTGTTTTACATTAAATTCTCAATAACCTATTTATATCACCACAACATATCATCATTATGATAATACTAATAATAATCATAATGATGAGATATTTAGTATTATCAGGTGATAATCAGAAAATTAAAAGAAGGTGGTCAAAACGAGACTAATGCATGTTCAATCAGTCTTGCCTGAAAAGGATATTATTGCATTGAAAATAAAAACGGGCGAATCTTCCACGAAGGATGCCATTTCAAAAGCAGTGTATCATTACCTCGAATGTGAGTTTGTAGAATAAATATAAAAATACAAGGTTGGTGAATAAAATGAAATCAAGTTTAAGATATATGGCAGCAGCTCCAATGGAGATTGGGGGAAATAATGAAATCGAGAACATAATGAAGATTTCATTAAATATAGGGCAAAATGGTGATGTAAATCTCTGCTTTATTGACTCTGTTAAATCAGACGAGGATCTCTATTCTCTGCAAATAACCGAATCAGCATATCCGAATGAGGGTGAATTATTGTATAGCAAACAGGGTCTTTGGCTATCAATGTTCACCAGACATATGGATGAAACTTCCATAATGGAGATCGAGATCGAAGACTAATTAAAATCTTCCATCACCCCTCCTATCTTTTTTTTACATTAAGTACAACTTGCTCCAGCTTTCATGCCCATCTGGTTACATGGATGGCCTGGGCTCTTTTATCCAGCAGCTTAAATAATGAAAATTTACCCACACGATCTTAAAGGGATTCGATTAAATCCTATGTGGTGAGTATGATAGACGTTGCCATAATCGTGAGGTTAGAATCTGACAGGCACATGCTGGTGGCCGGCCAGATTGCTGAGAATTCCATCAATTCCAGTCAGGCAGGCATATCATCTAAGTTTTTATCTGGTGTGTGCATAATTGAGTGTCAGATGCGGCGCAAGGACAGGAAGTTATGGATGCAGGATATAGCAGCGTAGAGGATGGTATAGCTGTTCGACCTAGCAGTGGAATCCTTTGATAATAACCCTGGTTTAAGTAAACGGTATGTTTTTTTAGCTCGCAGGATAGGTATGCGCCACAGGGTCTGGCTGCCATCCCATCTTGAGCGCGAGGTGTGAAAAGGATGCGGCACCGATCTTATCCCTCGCGCAAGTTGCAGGGTTAGAATAAGAGGCAGTCGAGTGATTACTATATATTTGGAATGTGGTAAAAGTTCATGAATACCGTTCCAACGTACACAAAAACTATTCTTTTTTTCCAATTTATTTTCTATTAAATTCTCAATAACCTATTTATACTAGCATAACATATCATCATTATGATAATACTAATAATAATCATAATGATGAGGTGTTTAGTATTGTCAGGTGATAATCAGAAAATTAAAAGAAGGTGGTTAAAACGAAAATAGTGCATGTTCAATCGGTCTTACCTGAAAAGGATATCATTGCATTGAAAATAAAAACGGGCGAATCTTCCACGAAGGATGCCATTTCAAAAGCAGTATATCATTACCTCGAATGTGAGTTTGTAGAATAAATATAAAAATACAAGGTTGGTGAATAAAATGAAATCAAGTT
>JAAXOC010000090.1 GCA_014237145.1 ANME-2 cluster archaeon | reverse complement strand
TTCCGATCTCCTATCCTGCCCAAAGAATAGTTGGAGTAATAACAAAAAAAGGTTATGCAAGGGGCACTTTCATTTTTTGAGCATGTTATTCGAAGAATTTCATGTACGTTTTCTGGGACGATTCTAAAAACCGCAGGGAGTATAGAGGGACGCAGAGTAAAATAACGACCCTCTGCGGTTAATCTTTTTTGCAACGATCTATTTATCCGGAATAAATCAAAAAGCTACGGCCTGCATTCCAATACAATTAAATAATGTGGGCCTTTGATGAAGTAACATGGCACAACTCGGAGTCGCTTTTATCAGGGGCCTGAACATGTTCGGCCAGAACCGTATAACAGTGGAGGAGATGCGAAGCCTGTTGATGGATATCGAAGATGAAAGCCTGCACATCATAGACCTTTACAGAGCAGATAACATAATCTTTGAGAAGACCGATATCCACTATGCAGAAGTAGGACTGCGGATACAGGCAGTACTATACCACCTTTTTGGAAAAGAGATAATGGTAACCACACGTTCGTTCAACACACTGAACGGACTTATGAATAAAATATATGGGCAGGATTACCAGAACTTGTGATCGATCCCGAACTCGGGCAGCTGCTCCTTTGCAGCCTCACGCTTCATCTGGTGATCGGTCAGGAACTCTTCCATAAGACCCGCAGCCTGCTTCTTGCAGGTTCCACACATCAGGTCCCCTGACATACACTTTTTCCTGATCTCAAGCACCTCGTTATCGTCCTCAACCAGATGGTACAGCATCAGTTCATACACCGTACATTCATCAGGCACGCCGCCGTGCTCCTTTTGCTCTTCCAGTGTCACCCTGCCGCCGGTCCTGGCACGCATGATCTTTTTTGCAGCTGATTTTGGCTCTTCGGTGAGGGCGATGATGCTGTCCGGGATGCTGCTGCTCATCTTGCCCCCTTGAAGCCCTGTCATGAATTTGTGGTACGTAGATGCCGGCGGCATGAAGGCATAGCCGCCAACCAGCAGTTCAACGTCCCTGACAGCATCCTGCACATGTTCCATATCGCCTTTCACATCGATATGTCCCTCGAACATCTTGATGTCATCCCTGTTAAAGTCCACTGCCAGTCGTTTTGCCAGGGTCTTGAATGCTTTTTCAGGTGCCGATTTGGAGTATACCTTAACTACACCTTCAGTCTGGAATACATGGAACATGTTCACCTTATCAGCCAGTCCCCTAGTCAGCCTGATATGTGGGTCCTGGTCCGCTCCCACTGGTATTACAACCGGGCGTGGTCCTCCAAACTCCGGGAGTTGGGGGTGCAGGATATCAGCACTCTGCATAGTGGCCGATACCATGTGTGCTATATTGGTCTCGCCGTTGAATCCGTAGATGGCGCTTAGTTCCGAAAAATTTGCCTTAACACCCAGTTCAAAGGCAAGATCGCGCACCTGTGGGCTTGTGGACTGGGAATAGATTCGCCCGCCTTCCGGTTCGAAACCCAGGGCAATAAGGCTTAAGATATATTCCTCCACCCCTATTCGCCTGCACTCCTCCCATGAAATGCCACGTACGCTATGCGCTTCCATGTCGGCCACTGCCATGAACACGGTCCCGCCCTGCTGCTGGTGCCAGATAATCTCCTCCATAACCATTTTATGGCCCAGGTGGATGCGACCTGAAGGCATGAACCCGCTCATGGCACCGAATGGTTTTTTGGAGTTCATGGCATCTACTATAGAATCGTAACTACGGTGTCCGAAGATTATACCGCGGCGCATAAAGCGGTGGGGATGCCTGATACGGGGCAGCAGTTTATCGAAGCGGGATATGCCAAATTCGTCAAAGAGTTTCTGGTAGTCGTCTATGGATGATGATTCCCAGGGATTTATTTCATTCATGGTCGGAGTGCATAAATAGCAATCAGGTAAATAATTGTTTCCATTGTGGGCCTGCCCGGACTGTTACCTGTACATCCCATAGTGGTCATCTGTGGGTTTAGCTGCCTGTTTCCTCAGGCTGGTAAGATGTTTCTCCACATTTTCAGCTTCGTTATACAGAGGTTCCAGGTCGATATTGATGGTATGAATCAGCTTGTCGATCATTTCTATCACATGTGCTGCTGTCCTGGCATCTGAAATGTTGTTACCTTTCTGGGCAATGGGTACTAACACTTTCAGGCCCCGTATCTTACCTTCATTCAGGAGCACTCCTGAAATACCAGGAATCATGCTGTGGATAAGCGGTTCGATTTCAAGTTGTTCCAGTTCCTTCCTGGCAGCGTCCGTACTTCCTATTCCAAATAGTTTTGAACCATCTTCATCCAGTATCTGTGTCTCAGGAGAAATTATTCGTGAACATCCGGATTCTTCTGCAAATGACAGGACAGTATTGGCAACATTCCTTGCCATTGGCGGGTAGGGTGTGAATTCGGAAAGGAAGACCACTATTTTTGCCTTTTCACCGGCATATATTCTTGCAGGGAATTTGGGTTTTGAGTCATAGATCATTGAAACAGGCGGGAATTCATCAGAATCGAGACCGCATATTTGGTCAAGGTTCAAAACGTTAACAAGGTAGCT
>JAAXOC010000089.1 GCA_014237145.1 ANME-2 cluster archaeon | reverse complement strand
AACATCCCTTACCATGATGTCACCAACTGTTGTAAAATTTGGCATTGATTTAGCTCTCCATTTTGACTGTTAATGATATTTTACTATCTGGGCTTTTCCCCTCTGATGATCATTACAGGCACTTTTGAAGTCCTTGAAACTTTTTCTGCCACGCTGCCCAGCAGGAACCTGTCAAGTCCCCTCTTACCAAGGGTACCCATAACGATCAGGTCTGCCGGAATAGTTTCCGATAATTTCACAATCTCTTCTGCCGGATGTCCTTCCACAACAAAGCATTCCACTTCCACATCTGATTTTATTGCCTCTGTATTTACTTTATCGGTTGCTTCGCTGCCTTCTGTCTTCAACAGTTCATATATGTTCTCCCATGCCGCGTCCATGGGTATGGTGGCAAATGCCCCGGTATCAACTACATATATGGCAGATATCCTGGCCCCGGAAATCTTGGCAAGCTCAACGGCATATTCAACAGCATTTCCAGAATATTTCGAACCGTCCGTTGCAAGAATTATGTTTTTAAACAATCTACTTTCCATGGATAATTCCTCCATTTCCATTTATTATTGCTTTGATGTCGTCAGGTCTCCCTCTTCTGACAAGGCTGGCAACAGGGTCACTGCTGTTGGATAAGTTAGGGGACTCATCGTCCAGCACCATGATTGTGGCATGTTTACCATCCACGATTGAACCTATATCCTTATCAGTCCCAAGTATTTTTGCTCCATTAAGCGTGCACAACTTAAATACCTGTCTGTCATCCAGCCTGTATACCTTAGACAGGAATTCCATTTCAGAGAACATATTGACCGAATTAAGCATAACATTGTCAGTACCAACCCCTACTGTTATTCCCATATCAAGCATCTTTTGTATGGGTGGACGTTGGGGTGAACCGACCCTGGTTACGAAATTCGACCTGGGACATACAACTACAGGAATATGGGCATCAGCTAAGTCTTTAATGTGTGTATCTCCGGCATAGGTCATATGCACGATAAAGTCGGGCTTTAGTCCGATAGCTTCAGGAATATCTGATATGTCCTTCTCACCTGCATGTATGGCGAACAATTTACCTGCACCATGTGCAGTGTACACTGCCTCTTCCAGGATGTGGTAAGGAATGTCATTAACACCACTAAAGCCCAGACCGCTACCGATTCCAAGGAGTTCGCTAAGTTCACCGGGAATTAATCCATCTGGTATTCCCGGCCTGCCCATGACCATACCTGTAATGTTTTTGAAGATGCCCAGGAGTTCTGATAGTATGGATGCACCTTTAATGCCGCCCTCCCTGAAGTCACAGAACATACATGTTCCGCTTAATACCATATCCTCAAGGGTCCTGCCCATGGCATCCTTTAGTACGTTTTCAGGTGTGTTGTTGAGCACCCTGTGCTTAAGGCCGTGGGGAGGTTTTACAAGGCTGTCCAGATCAGAGACTGGCGGGTCCTTGAGAACTGCATCGCCAATATGGGTATGGGCATTCACAAAACACGGTGCAACCAGCCCGGTCATGTGGGCATCCACATGGGCGTCGGTTCCCACTTCCTTTATCATATCATCCTTTATACAGAGATATCCTTCAATAGGCTCAAATTCATCACCGTAGAGGATGGTCCCGGATATGATCAACTCTTCAGGCACTGTGGCTATTATGTCTCTTTTCATTGATATTTATTGTGTAATTTGTAATTCGTAATTAGTAATTAGTAATTAGTAATTAGTAATTAGTAATTAGTAATTAGTAATTAGTAATTAGTAATGTGGTATATAAAATGAGAAATTTGGTATGTAATATGTAGTGATATGTAATGAACAAATTGTATTATGTATGAATTGGACTGATTTTGTTCATACCGATTGTGGTAGAATATTTTAATATGCCTGCTTGATAGCGTAAATAATTTCAAGGCCGTATTATCACATCCACGCATTTACAATTGCTATTGACAAGTTCTGACACAAGGGACTAAATATATATGTATTGAATTCATATAAACAGTTTTAAGGCGTGAAATGCTGTGTTAATCAGTATATAACCTACCCCCTTGTTTCAATTGGAAAGATAATTAAAATAGAAGTAGATTGAAATTGATTATATTTATGTAGTTAATGTGTTGTGGTGCTGTGAATTCATTAATTAATGAAAAATTTGGTTTGTTTCAGGTAAAAACAGTGTTAAACTTGTTAATTGCTATAAATACAGATATCCACCCCTATTTCCACTGAAACGCTTATATATCATGTTGAACACATCTTTACTTGTTAACTACGTGAATAACAGTTCACTTCTGGTTCACGATGTAACGGTCAGCAAATTATCGGAGGGGATGGAATACTTCCGAAGCACGGGAATCCGGCCGCTATCTGAGGGGATGGGCGTATGGATTCCTGTTTAAAAATAACACCGGAACGGACGATGAAGATAAAGCTCGAAATAACCATGGACAATGGTTCGACTGATAATTCTGTGGTTGTCGGAAACCCTACACCTGAGTACATAATGGAACTTGTGAATAAGTTGAAGAGCTTACATGATGTTGCATTGGCAGCACAATCATCCCAACTTCAGGTTCAGCAGGCCCCACAGCCCGCTGTGAACACACCGCCACAAATTCAACCACAAGCCCAACCACAAGCCCAACCACAAGCCCAACCACAAACCCAACCACAGACCCAACCACAGACCCAACCACAAACCCAACCACAGATCCAACCACAGATTCAACAACAAACCCAACCAACTTACACTAAACAATATATCAACCAACCACCCCAACCACAAAATATCGGAGGGACTCGTAATCTACAGATTGCTGAGGAAGAATACAGCAGACTGAAGAACGAGTCCCTTACGATAAAACAACGCCTTGAACTTTTCCTGAATTTCGAATACAAAGGCCAGTGGTTCACATCCCTTGAAGTGAAAAGAGATTACGACAGGGTATACGGTAATATCAACCTGAGCACTGTCTCCACGTACCTTTCCCGCATGTACAGGGAGAACAAGCTTGAGCGTATGGGGAACCGCAACCAGCGAAAATATCACATCAGGGGAGAGCCTGAACCACAGGAATATTCTTTCGGGGCCGTGCCATCCTTCGGGATTCGCACATAGCAGCTTCGAAGTATTTCCTTATTTCTCTCGTACTGTTTTAGTTCTCTCGCAGTGTTTTAATCAAGTTCACAGCTCTGGCCATTTTCCAGGAACCACATATACTGGTCAAGCATGGACTTGTGTATACGCCGTGTGTACCGTGCCATGACAATAGACACGAACAATGTATTGTCACCGACCTTTATTTCAATATCACTTGATTTGGCACGGGCCATATCCAGGGGCACCAGTACGGGACCGCTGCATGATGTGCAGACCCGAAAGTCACGGTCCTCCCTGTTAATGAAGTCTTTCACCTCATCATCAACAATAAAATTCTGTGCCACTGCCTCACGATAGGATGACAAGATAAACACCTGTTAGATGACCTTCAGAGCAGGGACATGCCTTCAAGCTGTTCCCTTACGATCTCGACTCCCCTATTGCAATCGTCAGGCGATTTCCCTCCGGTAACGACCAGTTTTCCTGAACTGAATATCAACACCACGATCTTTGGGGAAGCGATCCTGTAGACAAGTCCCGGAAATTGCTCGGGTTCATATTCAATGTTTTCAAAACCAAATCCGATTGCAATTGCATTAAGGTTCAACTTTGCGCCCAGGTCAGCTGATGCCACGATATTCTGAATAGTTATCTCCGGATTTTTATCGACACTGATACCGAGGGATTCGATCTTATCTGCCAGGTTCTTTATGACAGTTCTCACATCTGCAACGTTCTTTGCGCCTGTACAGACTACTTTCCCTGAAGTGAAAATTAAAAAGGCAGCTTTGGGATCAGTTACCCTATAGACCATGCCAGGAAATTTTTTTTTATTGTACTCTGCACCTTCGAGTGCTGACTCAATTTTAACAAGATCAAAACTATCTGCTAATTTAGTCGATGCAACTACGTTTTGTATATTTATTTCTGATTCTGACATTTTTTATCCCGATATGTTGTATCAATTAATTAAATTGTTTGGATTATGAAGAATAAGTTATTTACTGCGGCATAAACGATAAAACCTGCGGAAATTATCACATATCCCCAAAAAAAGATGCAAACAAAACCCAGCTCACCTATACTGCACCAAACCGCGATCCCACTGCTTGAATAACCACACCCCGTCCACCCGGGAAAATGCAGATGCCATAAAAACAATAATTAAAACATCCTGGTATGGTCTTCCTGCACAAACCTTTTCAGTATAAAGACCATTAAAACCCAATATCACAAATACAGGGAATACTATGCTTGAGGACGAATACCAACTGAGTTATTTCTTTGAGAACGGATTTGAGAGAAAAACCTGCTCAAAATGCGGCAGTGCCTACTGGACACGGGACCCGGACAGAATAACATGCGGAGACGCACCATGTGATCCGTACTCATTCATAGGCAGCCCGGTCTTCACAAAGCAGTACGACCTCTCACAGATGAGGGAGAAGTTCCTCTCCTTCTTCGAGGAGCACAACCATACAAGGGTGGACAGGTACCCTGTTATTGCCAGGTGGCGGGACGATATCTACCTCACCATTGCAAGTATTGCCGATTTCCAGCCGTTCGTCACCTCTGGAATGGTACCACCTCCAGCCAATCCCCTTACCATCAGCCAGCCGTGCATCCGCTTACCTGACCTTGATTCAGTAGGACGCAGCGGCCGCCATCTCACAAACTTCGAGATGATGGCGCATCATGCTTTTAATAATCCACAAAAAGAGATCTACTGGAAGAACGAGACAGTAGAATATTGTGATGCCCTGCTAAATGACCTGGGCACAGACCCCAATGCCGTGACCTATAAAGAAGAACCATGGGCCGGTGGCGGTAATGCCGGGCCCTGTGTAGAAGTGCTGGTGGCCGGGCTTGAGGTAGCCACACTGGTGTTCATGGACCTGCAGCAGAAAAAAGGCGGGGATATAATGATCAAGGGAGACCCATATGTAAAGATGGACAATTACATCGTGGACACGGGTTACGGTCTTGAGAGATTCGTATGGGCCAGCAAGGGTTCGCCCACCATCTATGATGCTGTGTTCCCGGAGGTAGTCAGTGAACTAATGGACCTTGCAGGTGTAGAGCACAGACTGGACGACCCCGAATATGCCAATATCCTGGCCAAAAACGCAAAGCTTGCCGGGTTGATGGATATCACAGGACAGGCCAACCTCATGGAACTGCGCAAGAAAGTGGCGGCCGAGATCGGCATTCCGGTTGAAGAACTGCAGGCTATTATGGAACCTGTGGAAAGGGTATACGCCATCGCTGACCACAGCAGGTGCCTGGCATTTATGTTCGGGGATGGTATCATCCCATCCAATGTAAAGGCAGGATACCTGGCACGGCTGGTACTGCGCCGGACCCTGCGGCTTATGGCTGAGGCAGGCATGGATGTACTACTATCAGACATCGTTACCATGCAGATAGACAAGCTGCCCGAGTATCCTGAGTTCAGTGAACGTCTAAAAACTATTGTAGAGATACTTGACAGAGAGGAAGACAAGTATGCCGATACCCTGGAGCGTGGACGGCGTCTGGTTGCAAAGAGCGCACGACATTATATGGATAAGGGCGAGGAATTCCCACTAGGTGAGATCATCCAGATGTATGACACCCACGGCATATCTCCTGAGATCACGGCAGATGTGGCAGAAGAGATCGGCCTGAGGATAGACCTGCCAGATACATTCTACTCACTTGTGGCTGAAAGCCACAGCAAAGCAGAGGATAAGGAAGAGGTTGAACAAGTTATTCCCGGTATAGAAAACCTGCCTGATACAGAGAAGTCGTATTATGACCTGCCTGAAGAGCTTGAATTCCAGGCAAAGGTCGTGGCAGTTATTGACGGCAATGTCATACTTGACAGGACCCAGTTCTATCCTGAGGGCGGTGGGCAGCCTCATGACCACGGTATCATCACCAAAGGGAATTCCACCTACCAAGTAGTGGATGTCCAGATCGAGCAGGGCGTGATTTTTCATACTATTTTCGAGGATATGATCGACCTGGAACCAGGGGATACTGTGGACGGGGCTGTGGATAGAAAGAGACGTCTGGCACATATGCGCCACCATACTGCCACCCATGTAGTGAACGATGCTGCCAAGAAGGTGCTGGGCAACCATATCTGGCAGACTGGCGCCCAGAAGAGCGCTGAGCGGGCACGTCTGGACCTGTCCCATTTCAAACGCATCACCAATGAAGAACTCAAGGAGATCGAACTTATAGCCAACCAGACAGTGATGGCCAACATCCCTGTGGAGACCACCTGGATGGACAGGACCGAGGCCGAGCAGAAGTTCGGGTTCGTGCTGTACCAGGGCGGTGTGCCGCCAGGTAAACAGATTCGGGTGCTCAGGGTAGGGGATGACGTGGAGGCGTGCGGCGGCACCCATGTTAGCAATACCGGGCTTATTGGTCCTATTAAGATACTAAAGGCAGAGCGGATACAGGACGGCGTGGAACGGCTGGAGTATGCGGCAGGCGAGGCGGCAGTAAAGCGCTGGCAGGAACTGGACGACCTGCTGTGGCTGAGCGCCGATGAATTGAAGGTTGCACCTGAACACCTGCCTGAGACCACTGCCAGGTTCTTCAATGAATGGAAGGAGTTCAAAAAGGAGAACGCCAGGCTGAAGGAAGACCTGGCCTCGGCAAGAGTGGGTTCGTTGATTTCAGATGCAGTGGACATTGGCGGATTCAGGGTTATAGCCCGTACCCTGCCCGGTGCCGATATCGAAGAGCTGGTAAAAGCGGCAGCTAAGTTCACTAAAGAATCCGATGTAGTTGCACTGCTGGCCAGCGAGCTGGGCGGGGCAAAGATTGTAGCGGCAGCCGGTGATAAAGCACTGGAAAATGGTGCAAACTCAGGTGACCTTGTCAGGGAAATGTCAAAGGTCGTTGGCGGCGGCGGCGGCGGCAGGACTGAACTGGCACAGGGCGGGGGTCCTGATGCGAGGAAGATCGAAGAGGCACTGGAGCGCGGGCTGGAAGTGCTAAGGGAAAGCCTGGCGAAATAAGAGATTTTTTAATTTCTTCTGGTCTTTTGAATTATAACGAACTACAGATGAACGCAGATTTCGTATGCAGTATCAGCGTTCATCCGGGATGGGACCAGGCGGATTTTTTTTGTTTTTTACTACATTGTTGAAAGGCAGGATAGACTTAGATATTGAAAATGATTCGATTCAATTCCTTTTAGAAAACTTATTTGCCTTTAGCGACCATTTAGATCTCATGAGAAATGTATACCTTGCAGCACCGCTTTTTTCAGAGGCTGAATGCGATTTTAATAGCAGGCTAAGAGATGAGCTGGAAAGAATAGGTATGGGTGTCTTCCTGCCCCAGGAGCACTCAAACGAGATTGATTCCGAACTGGATGCCAGACAGGAGTCCATATTTAGCAAGAACGTGGCCGCCATTGATGAGGCTGACATACTGGTAGCAGTGCTTGACGGTGTGGATGTGGATTCGGGCACGGCGTGGGAGATAGGATATGCCCATGCCCTGGGTAAGCCTGTGTACGGGCTGCGGACAGATTTCAGGACGCTTGGTATTGAGGGGGTAGTGAACTTGATGATCGAGAGGTCTGTCGTGCTTTGTACGAGTTTGGCCGAGTTGGCGAAGCGGCTGGAATTGGAATGATGATATTATTGTGTAAAATCACAGGAGTGATTTTTTGAGTCTATTCTATTTGATTATAGCAATAATTTTTGAAGTGGCTGGCACCACATGCATGAAATTATCCTATGGTTTCACTAAAGCAGTTCCGTCAATATTAATGATCATCTTCTATTTGCTTAGCCTTGGTTCATTGACATTTGCCCTGAAAAAGATCGATGTAAGTGTTGCTTATGCAATATGGGCAGGCATAGGAACTGCACTTATCGTAACTGTGGGAATATTGTGGTTCAAGGAACCGGTAACTGCACTGAAAATAATATCACTTGGACTGATAATAATTGGAGTAATTGGGTTAAATCTTAGTGGTGGAGCACATTAAATGTTTCAGGCATTCCTTCTAAAATCTTGTTATTCTGGCACACTACGAAAAAATGCAAAGTATTTTATCACTATGCAATTAACAGACACATAAAGGTGATATAAATTCAGGAATACAAGTTAAAGCGAGGATTCAAGCCTGAAATGGACCGCATAAAAGAAGTATTGCAGGACAGTTTCCAGGTTCCGGTGACCGAAGAGGATGGAAAACTCATCGTCAGTTACGGCGCACTTCAGCGTGTTGAGGCCAGTATTATAGATAAAAAGTTAAGAGTGGACACAACGCCTAACCCGAACGTCCCTGACGAGGAAATACTCGATACCAACAGGAGATTCAGGGAATTCCTGAATAATGCCACCGGCTATACTTCAAAACAGCGGCGAAACATGGCGAAAAAAGAAGTCCGGGAATAATTGTTTCATAATTCAGGTGTGAGGATGGAACCCGGACCCCTGGACAAGCTAACAACCCTTGATATCCCAACCACCCTACGAATATGTGCAGGAACAGACGGGTCGGTTACATACCTGCTGGAAGTCATGACAAAGCAGCAGGTAGATGTTGTGACCCGGATCCAGGAAGTGGGAGAGGCCACCGAAGCAGAGGCAGAACTGCTGGACATCAGGCAAAATGACCCTGTGAACCACAGGGAGGTCGTGCTTAAGGTTTCGGGAATGTCCTATGTGTTCGCCCGCTCACTTGCCCCTATAGACCTGATACCTCCTGGCATGAAAGCTGACCTGATACGGGCCGACATCCCAATAGGGCGGATATTGAGGAAACACAAGTTAGAGACCAGAAGGGATATCCTCAATATCGGAATGAAAAAGGGAGGGGGAATATTCAATGACGTCCCAGTGCTGTCCAGGGAATATTATATCATACACGGCGGGCGTGTCTTGATGTGGATAAATGAACAATTCCCTGTAGATAACAGATGGGAACTATAGAATAACTGCCCTCTGTATTAAGGTGTGATTACCCTGGATTTCAGGATATCACTTACCTGGTTTACTATCTCAGGATAATTTCCAAAAGCTACTCCCAGGTCAACAGTACCGACCACATCCACAATTCCTATAGCAGCAATTCCATATCCGTCTTCATTTTTAATAGTGGTCACCACTACAGGTATGCTGGAATAATCTCCTGTCTTTGGAATAGACCTGATGGTTGAGTTGGTCTCAAGTGCCTTTTCCAGAGTAGGTCCGGTATATTTATAGTCCAGTACTTTACCTTTTTCAATCCTCACACCCAGGTTGTTCAGTGTACGCATGGTGATGGGAAGTCCCAACAATTCATGGATTGCCTTTGCAATTGGTACGATCTCCTTACTGGTGGAATCAGCTGTGATTGTTATGCCAAGATATTCCATAATTTTCACTCCGATAATTCATATTATCAATGAAATATATGTGGATCACTATTGAAATACCTTTCCAGAAACGTCGTAAACAGTACAATCCCAAAACCATATTACGATTTCACCAGACCTTCCTCAAGAAAGTATATATTTTCCTATAGATTGAAAAATCTGGAACGAAGAGCTCTAATGCAGTACCTGCTGGTATACTTTAATGGTCTTATCCGAAATATCCTTCCAGCTAAAGTCTGAGATTACCTTGTCCCTTCCTTTTTTACCCATTCTGTACCGCTTTTCAGGGTCGTGGTATAACCTGGCGATCGCCTCTGAAATACCCTCATCACTCCTCGGCTCCACCAGAAGCCCTGTCCTGTCATGGTCTATGATATCAGGCATCCCGCCAGTCCGGATTCCAATACACGGGGTTTCACATGCCATGGCCTCCAGGAGGACAATACCGAACGGCTCATAGACACTGGGCAGCACGAACACATCGGAAAGGGAATGTAACTTGACGAGTTCGCTCCTGCTAACACGCGGGAGGCAGAGGATATTTTTATCATTATAAATATCCTGATGGCCGACCATGACAAGCATGATCTCAGGTATCTGCTTAGCAAGATTCTTCACGGCATTGACCAGGTACTTCACACCCTTTTGCGGGTCATCCCTGCCGACGAAGAGCACGACAAACCTGTTATCAAGCTGGTATTTCCTGCGGATATCATCCGCTTTCTGGTGTTTGAAGATCGCAGTATCCACGCCGTTTGGTATGACAGTGATCTTGTTGTAATTGATACCAAATGTCTGGTTAAGTTCCCTTCGCATATATCCTGATACTGCAATGAACCTGTCCACTTTATCCACCACATTATGCTCCATAACAACACTCAGCCGATCTGGCCTGAGCCTGTTGATCTCGGTACTGTGAGCTGTCATCACCAGGGGTAGTCCTGTGTCATTTTTAGCTTCTGTTGCAGCCAGCTGGATCAATCCTCCATGTGAATGCAGCAGGTCAAGTCCTGCACTGGAAAGATGTTTCTCCACCATTCCGGCTACATTGAAATTTGTCATGACCCTTTCAAAATCCTTACTTGAATAGTTCGATGCAGGTAATAAAGGTTTAGATGACTTTGAAACATACACACTTCCTGCCTTCTGGCCATCCAATCCTTCAACATGTGACGCAATACCAAAGGTCTGGTCAAGTTCCGTTCGCATGTATTTCGATACTGCAGTGAACCTGCCCACCTTATCCACCACATTCTGCCCCATAACAACGCCCAGCCGGTCTGGTTTGAGCTTGTTAACATCGGTATTGTGCGAAGTCACCACTGGAAGCAGTCCGGTGTCATTTTTAGCTTCTGTTGCAGCCATCCGGACCAATTCTTCTTGTGAATTCAGCAGGTCAAGTTTATTATTATTTAAAGGATGTTTATCCATCATCCCGGCCACATTGAAATTGTTCAATATCCTTTCAAACATATTATAGGAACGGTCCGATACAGGTACTAAAGGTTTAGATGACCTGTGCACAAACACACTTCCTGCTTTCTGGCAGTCCAATCCTTCCACATGTGATGTGAACACATGCACTTGCCGGATACTCTCTGCAAGATGTCTTGCCAGTTCGGTCACATGTACCCCAACTCCTCCAAAAATTTTTGGTGGAAATTCATACGAGAGAAAACCTACACTTATATCATCTGTTTTTTGCTGCTTTGTTGTCATTTATCTGTCTTCCTGAGGGGTAGTGCACAATTAATTGCTCACTAACGCTCGCAGTTACTAAAGTATATGAAGTAATATACTGTATAGAATTGAAAAACCCCTAATTTCAATCACTAAATAACTATCACTTAATAACTATCACTTAATAACTATCACTTAATAACTATCACTTAATAACTATCACTTAATAACTATCACTTAATAACTATCACTTAATAACTATCACTTAATAACTATCACTTAATAACTATCACTTAATAACTATCACTTAATAACTATCACTTAATAACTATCACTTAATAACTATCACTTAATAACTATCACTTAATAACTATCACTTAATAACTATCACTTAATAACTATCACTTAATAACTATCACTTAATAACTATCACTTAATAACTATCACTTAATAACTATCACTTAATAACTATCACTTAATAACTATCACTTAATAACTATCACTTAATAACTATCACTTAATAACTATCACTTAATAACTATCACTTAATAACTATCACTTAATAACTATCACTTAATAACTATCACTTAATAACTATCACTTAATAACTATCACTTAATAACTATCACTTAATAACTATCACTTAATAACTATCACTTAATAACTATCACTTAATAACTATCACTTAATAACTATCACTTAATAACTATCACTTAATAACTATCACTTAATAACTATCACTTAATAACTATCACTTAATAACTATCACTTAATAACTATCACTTAATAACTATCACTTAATAACTATCACTTAATAACTATCACTTAATAACTACTATTATAGAAGTAATCTACATTAAAGGTTATGATACAATGCCAAAACCTCTTGTTATCGGAAATGGGTCCCTGTTAGTGAACCTTGACAGGAACGCAAGCATACGGGATATGTACTTTCCTCGTGTGGGGGATGAGAACCACGTAAACGGCCACCACTGCCGGGTAGGAGTGATGGTCGAAGGGAAAAACAAGGACCTGGTATCCCTGATAGGAGATGACTGGGTCTCAAGACTTGGTTATAAGAAAGATACATTAGTAACCGACTCCTATTACCGCAACGACCGGCTCGATATTAATTTGAGGTTCAACGAATGCGTGCATCCTTTCGAGAACGTGTTCATTCGCAGGATAGTAATAACCAATACTGACACAGAGGATATCGAGCTAAAGCTGCTTTTCTCCCATGACATTGCACTTTACGAGAACCCGATGGGGGATACAGGAGTGTATGATCCTGCAGTGCAGTCAATAATACATTACCAGCGCTGCCGCTATTTCCTTATCAATGGCTCACCACACTTCGACCAGTATGAGATAGGACCCAAAGGAGAGAACAAATCTGGTATGATACACTCGGCAGAGCTTAATATGAACTCAATCCAGGTAGGAGCAGTGAACAGTTTTATCAGGTTCTCCCAGCATCTTGCAGCCGGTGAGACAAAAACACTGTATTACTGGATAGCGGCCGGAAAAACATTTTATGATGTCAAGGGGCTCAATGAACTGGTACTTGAAAGAACTCCTGAACAAATGATGGCCGAAACCAGGCAGTACTTTCATTCATGGGTCAATAAAGAGAAATATGACTTTTTTGACCTTCCAGCAAAGGTGGCAGACCTGTTCAAACACAGCCTGCTTATAGTACGGTCGCAGATCGACAATGGAGGGGCGATCATCGCTGCCAATGATAGTGACATCCTTGAACGGTTCAACATGGATTCATACAGTTATATGTGGCCGCGGGACAGTGCATTCATTGCCATGTCGCTGGACATGGCACGTTATTCCGGAATTGTGTCTAATTTTTTCGAGTACTGTCAAGACCTTATCAGTGAGCATGGGTATTTCCTGCAAAAATACAATCCTACAGGTACACTTGCAAGTGGCTGGATGCCCTGGCTCACCCCTGAGGGACATATACAGCTTCCAATACAGGAAGATAGTACTGCCCTTATAATCGTGTCCCTGTGGAACCACTATAAAGCTACCAGATCTATTGCAATGATCGATAAGCTCTATAATTCTATGGTAAAACCGGCTGCTGATTTCATGACAAGGTACCGGGATCCTGCAACCGGGCTTCCAAAACCCAGTTATAACTTATGGGAGGAGCATAGGGCTGTCCATACCTATACATCTTCGACCGTATACGCAGGCCTGAAGTGTGCAGCAGGGTTTGCACGGTTGTACGGGGATAATGACCTTGCAGGGAAATACAGCACGGCTGCCGATGAGATAAAAACAGGGATCGAGACACATCTGTATGATGAAGAACTGGGGCGGTTCCTGCGCAGCATCGATCCGTGGGATGAGACAGTTGATGCCAGCCTGTATGCCCTTTCACAGTTCAAGGTGCTGCCCCCGGATGATGTGAGGGTGGTCAATACCATGAAGGCTATTGAGGAGAAACTCTCTGTAAAAACGGATATAGGGGGCATTGCCCGGTTCTATGGGGATAAGTATCACCAAGTATTAGAGTACGATACTGAGAAAATACCAGGCAATCCCTGGTTTATTTGTACACTATGGGTCGCCCAGTGGTATATCCAGAAAGCAGAGAGCATTAGCGACCTGGAAAAACCAGAGGAGATCTTGCTATGGGTCACCGATCGTGCTACCCAGACCGGTATTTTAGCGGAGCAGTTGAATCCTTTTGACGGAAGTCCTTTAAGTGTCAGCCCGCTTACATGGGCTCATGCCACTTTTGTTATTACGGTTCTGGCTTTTGTCGAGAAGGCGAGGATGCTTGAGAAGGAGTGAAGAAGGGATAAAAGCGGTATTGAAATGGAAGTGGTGGAGAAACTATCGGGAACTTAGAAAATCCGACCAAAGGGAGGATTTTGTTCTTGTTTTAATGCACTATCTGAGAATATGATCCCGTATGTCATAATCCCAGCTCTTTCTTGACCTGTGCAAGTGTGTGGACCTTTCCGGCTTTTATTTCAGATCTGGCTTTTTCGATATCTCTTTTTGTCTGGTCGTTCAATTCACTTGTGTCCTCTATCAGGTCCCAGATAACTTCTTCGTATGTCTCCCTGTCAAAGAGTTTTCTCTTGATTAGTTCATTGTGAAGGGTATTGCTTACCTGTATTGTGGTCATAGTGGATTATAAGCATTAGTATTTTTTGCATTTTGGGTTTGTTAAACCTTTTTATGCTGGTGCGGGAAAAAGCTCCATACTATGCTCCACCTTACGGACAGGGGGCACGCCGCGTTCGGAGAGTATTGCCGGTGTACCCTCTTTAAGCAACCGGTCTATAAAATTCCAATAGAATTGAAATAAATCGATTGAATTTACAAGTTTAATTTTCTTTTTGGAATAACATTTTGTAATCTGTATTCTTTTAAAGCACGTTTTGATGAATACCATACTCTCCCAATCTTGACTGCATCCAAAACTCCCTGTCTGGCCCGGAGGCTCAAGTATTCCTGAGAATATGTAGTTTCCTTAGCAAGTTCTTTTAGAGGCAGCAATTCATCAGTTCCACCGAAGATTGACAGATACATTGTAATGCTCTCATCTACAGCTTTAGCAATGAAATTAACAAACGGGGATAGGTTTCCATTATCTGCCGACTTAAGGAATTTATAATATTTCCTTCTATTTTCTGTCGTTATAACTATAGGGGGATAACCTTTGGTAATTAAGTATAAATTAGTCAGCAAACGTGCTACTCTCCCATTACCATCTATGAATGGATGAATCTCTACAAATCTATGATGAAGAAAAGCAACAGTTTCAATAGGATGCATGTTACTTTGATCGATCTTATTGATCAATTCATCCAATAGTATGATGACTTTTGACCAGTCAGGAGGTGTTTTTATCGCACCGGTTATTCTTACATTTTTAGTACGATATTTTCCTGCCTCCTCAAGAATACCAGCAGTAACAATTTCATGGATATGCTGTATAACAACATGATCTATTCCTTTATTGCTTTTAGCGATGTCTTCCAATAAATCAAACGCCTTTGCATTATTGGTAGCTTCGAGATGATCCTTTATTGACTTTCCACCGATTGTTATGCCTTCTTCGAGAACAATTTTTGTCTCTGGAAGTGTAAGGGTATTTCCTTCTATAGCATTTGAATGGTATGTATGGTAAAGTCGAATCTCTTTTTGTAATTTGTTTACAGCATCAACTGGTAGAGGCCGTTTTGAATTCAACATTTGTATTTTTTCATTAATATGTGAAAGGACACTTTCCTGAATTAATGAGGTATCGGTATTAGACATGATTTTACTTATCCGATATAGGATATTGTAATATATATCGGTATCGGTAAAATTTTGGATTACCCGATATTCATAGCCAATTATTTATACAACTGTATTTTTCGTTCTTTATTAATTGGACTCTGTGCCAGGCACAAAGCTATATGCTGTCAAGGTTAGACACTAAAGGTGAAATGTCAAGAAAATGCTCACTTCGTTTCCATTTTCTAAGCCTGCAGGAAAGTATATACTTTCTTATACGTTTAAAAATCAAGCTTTACCGATAGTCTCACTGGAAAGTATTAATCATGTCACTAAAAAACAGCACTTGCACCGTACTTGAAACCTGTATGGCAGTGAAACCTGAAGAGGTTGTACTTATAATTACAGATACTGCCACGCATCCTTCAATTGCCAGCGCATTGTATGACAGGGCCTTAGAGCTGGGCTGTGACCCTATATTTATGAACATAGAGCCAAGGGAGGTACACGGCCAGGAACCACCCCCGGCCGTGGCAGAGGCAATGGCTGCTGCCGACGTTGTACTGGCGCCCACCAGCAAGTCCCTGACCCATACCCAGGCCAAGATCAATGCCAAAATGGCTGGCGTACGTATAGCCACCATGCCTGGGATAAGCCTTGAGATGATGGAATCGGGCGGCATTTCTGCCGATTACCTGTCTGTAAAGGATACTGCTTTTGAACTGAAATCCAGGCTCGACAGTGTGAATGAAGTGAGGATAACCACCGACATTGGTACTGATATTGTTTTTAATGTAAAAGGATGTGAATGGATGGTTGACCATGGTATCTGCCATGAACCGGGTTATTCCACTAACCTGCCTGCTGGTGAAGTATTCGTGGCCCCGAAAAGCGGCAATGGCGTTTTTGTGGTGGATGGTTCCATGAGCGGGCTTGGCATACTAAACTCGCCCCTGACCATTAAGATCGAAGACGGGCAGGCCACTGATATTACGGGTGAGTCGTCTGGTAAGCTCATTGAAATGATCGATAGTGTTGGACCACCAGGCCGCAACCTGGCAGAACTGGGTATCGGCATTAATCCGGAGGCACATCTCATCGGCAATGTACTTGAGGATGAAAAAGTGGCTGGCACCGTCCATGTGGCCCTGGGTGATAACAGCGCCTTCGGCGGGGATGTGGTGGCAGGCATACACCTGGATGGTATCATTACCGGACCCACTGTATATCTTGATGGTGAACCCATGCAGCTTCCGATTTGATGTGACACTCGGGAAACAATTCGGCTGATATCTGAGCAGACCTTTATGCGTACATATCAGGGATAGTGGGCATATCAGTGACAATGGACATATCAGGAATAGTGGACATATCAGGAATAATTGATAGTGAATATAGGTATAAACCAGTGGTATATTCCTGTGTATTGATGTGGAAAAAACAAGATTTAGGATTAATATAAATAATTTAAAGTTGATAAGATGAGCATCAAATGAACGAACAAGCAGGGGCAATTACTTATGGTTGAAAAAAGCTTTTTAATCCAAAGCGCAGTAAATATCGCCGAAGAGATATCTGCGTCTGCCATAATAATAATGTCAAACGACCTGCCCCTTGAGATTGATACCCATATCCCTGTCATGCTTGCTTCCACATCTGCAATGATGGCGGCCGATCACCTCCTTGAAGCCAGTAATGTGGAAGAAGGAAAAGATTCCACAGGGCGGCTCCAGGCCATCTCCGAGACACTTTATTATAAAGGAACATTGGGGTCAGAACGCATAAGTGATGCTTCAGTTATTGCATTTATTGCTAATATGCTGGCAGCAGACCACGTAGTGGGCATCGTCTCACACGGCGAAACAACCAGTATTGTCGTGCATGACCTGAAAGCCAATCCTGTAGTTAAAGAACTAAGGGCATGCTCGGAGCGGGTCAACCTGAATATCCTAAAATCTGTCCTGATGATCGCCATGGACCTGGGCGCATATGGCAGGGAAGGAAAACCTGTGGGCACTGCTTTTATAATCGGTGACATGGAAGAGGTAATGAAACGTTCCCACCAGCTTGTGTTGAATCCCTTTTTTGGCCATCCTAAAGAAGAACTCAATATCCGCGATCCTGCAAAATGGGAGACTGTTAAGGAATTTGCCCAGCTGGACGGGATATTTGTCATGGACAGCCACGGATATATCCATGCAGCTGGCCGGTATCTTGATGTCAATGCAAGGGAAGTGGAGATGGTTAAAGGCCTGGGCGGTCGGCACGCTTCAGCCGCAGCCATCACACGGGACACGGAAGCAATAGCAGTCACTACATCTGAGAGCGATGGAATAGTCAGGGTCTACAGGGATGGTATCCAGATAATCGAGATCGATCCCAGGGCCTCAAAAGTATCTCGATACAAGTAGGGCCCGGTGTCAATATACCATGGTAAACAGAATACTAAAAATTCTACTCCTGATTGCCCTGATAATGATGGCATTCACCTCAAATGGATGTCTGGGAAGTAAAGACCCGGAACAAATTCAAATTGACCCGGGTGATTTTTCTGCATATGAATTCAGTGTGCAGGAAGGTAAATTCACCAATTCCTCTACATTTTTTTTGTATACGAACAAGACAGTGAGGGCTATCCACACTGTTGTGAACGTACCAAGACTGGATGTGGTTTTGCTAAAAGACATTTCAGGTGTCAAGTCTGAAAAGGGACCAGGGATCGATAATCTGGTGATCATTGGCAATACTGGCAGATCAACGGTTTTTTCAAATATCAATCAATTTTCAAATGTCTCGCACAATGTATCATATTATGAATCCAGTCGTAATAAAAATATACATTTCGAATTTGCAGACACCATCAGTGGTTATGTCGCTTACACTTATTACGTGGAACAAGGCCTGTTCTATCATATCCTTTCCAGGAACGGGACTGTTAACGTGGTGTTGCCCAGGGGTTATGATACAGGCAATATAATCTTTGGTTCTCCAAAACCAAAACCGGACACCAAACAATTAGACGACCAGAACAGGATGTGGCTAATATGGGATAATCCCAATCCAAACCATCAGTTCATCCATGTAAAATATTACAAGTCATCACTACCTACTATAATGGGATTCGTGGGCCTGGTGCTATTGGTGGCGTCTTTGGTCACGACAATATATTTTAAAAATGAGATACGTAAGTTACGGAAAAAAAGGGAAATTATAGATAAGGATAAGGATAATTAATCAGGAGACGTTCGAAACCGGTCTCTCCAACTAACCTTGCTTTTTTTACGATACAAGAAGATATATCTTCATGAATTGTTTCAAGTGTAACGGTCATGCTTGATACACCTTCTGGTTTTTCGAATTAGATCAGGGCTTAAAATCGAAAAAAAGTAAAAAAAATTCACTGAGAGTTATTGTTAGACAGCCTCTATCAGGTATAACCAGATGTACTCCAAGTAAATCCGATCGAAATGAGGATTTTGTGCATTGTAATACACAAAATCTTAAATATTCATGTGTCATAATACAAACTATGCGAAAAGATGATATCATTGCAGTTCTTTCAAGATGGAACTTCTGGACCAATATCCCTGAAACCGGCAAAGAGAGATCGCAGCTTCAGCAGGCTTTAAAATACCTTGGATCAAAAGCAAATAAGGTCGTTGTGATATCCGGTGTAAGAAGAGCTGGAAAAACAGTTCTCACACGGCAGGTCGTAAAGAGGCTCATCGAAGAAGGACACGATGAAAAAAGTACACTAATTATAAACTTTGAGGACCCCTCATTTTCAGAAGAGCTCGATCTGAAACATCTTCAGAGCACCTACGAAGCATACCTTGAGATCATGCAGCCGTCGATGCAGCCTGTGGTGATACTGGATGAAATACAGGATATCCCAAAATGGGAAAAGTTCGTCCGGAGCCTGCAGGAAAGGAACGAAGCCCGCATCATAGTCACAGGTTCCTCGTCTGCCTTGATGAGTGGTGAATTTTCAACAGTACTTACTGGCAGAACGCTTGAGATAAACATGTACCCCTTATCTTTCAGGGAGTTCCTGGACTTCTCAGGCATGGAACTGAGAACACCATCTGATATAATTCTCAGAAAAGATGAGATCATAAGAAGCTTGAAAGTATACGAGGAGTCAGGCGGTTTTCCTGAGGTTGTGATAGAGACAAGCAGTGAACTGAAATTATTAATTATCAGGAAGATATACGAGGACATATTATACAAGGATATTGTAAAGAGATGGTCGGTCAGGAACATCAATAAACTGGAGTTCCTTGGCACATATTATCTAACTAACATCTCGTCGCCTATCACATTCAATAAGATCTCGAAATTCATAAAAATGCCAGTAAAGACCGTTGAAACCTATTCCAAATACCTTGAAGCTTCAAACCTGGTATTTTTCATAAGACGTTTCTCGTTTTCCCTTAAGGAACAGGAGAACTCCCCGAGAAAAGTATATTCAATTGACACAGGTCTTGCAAATTCGGTAGGGTTCAGGTTCCAGGCGAACTACGGGAAGTTCATTGAAAATACAGTAGCTGCACAGTTGCTGCGCAAAAGACTGAAAAATCCTTTTATTGATGTTTATTACTGGAAAGACTACCAGCATCGAGAAGTTGATTTCGTTGTGAAGGAAGGACTGGCTGTCAGGCAGTTGATCCAGGTATGCTATGACATTGACAATTTTGACACAAAAGAACGGGAATTAAAAGCGATTCTGAAAGCATCAAAAGAACTTGAATGTGGCGACCTGCTTGTGATCACATGGGATTACGAGGGCGAGGAAGATTTTAAAGGTAAGACGATCGAGTTTGTGCCGCTGTGGAAGTGGCTGCTGGGTCAGGAAATACACTGATCAGGAATAGGGCGCGCAGAACCACACCTTTGTGTACGATGCGCCCAGGCGCGCTGGTCGGATGGGTCTGATCGGGAATGCGTGAAAGTGTTTGATAGGGAGGTGGGAGTGATATATGTGTTTTTTGAGTCCCACAGAATCTCAAAGGTCATAAGAATTCCTTTTCAACTTCTTCCTGGGTCCGCATCTCAAAAATTGGTGTTTTGCGGGAATCTTCTATCTGTTTTTTGATTTCAAATGAGAGTTCCATTTTGTCTTCTTCAAAATATGATACTACCCCGCCAAACTCTCTTTTGAACGATAATATATCTTCATGAATTGTTTCAAGTGTAAGGGTCATGCCTAGTCCCATCCTCGCCACTCCGCAATGAATTGCGGGGCATCCTTGCCATTCCAGGATTGTTTTCTATCTTCACAGATTATGATGTAATCTTAAGTTTCTCTGCCGTCGTAACCTCACCCAGCATAGGAAAGATTACATTTATGGGAAACTTTTGTAACTCTTCATTCATCGTAGCAACACAGTCGCTGAGCACTATGGTATTATATCCCCTATTAAAAGCACTTCTCACGGTAGTTTCGAGACAAAGGTTTGTTGCAACTCCTGTAAAGATCAGGGTGTCACATTTTAAAGCCTTTAGTATTTGCTCTAAATCTGTATTATGAAAGCCATCCATGGTATTGTAGTTAGTGACTATATAGTCCTCTGGGTGAGGGGCGAGTTCCTCCACTATTCCAAATTGAAATTCGACTTCGCTGGGGGTTATTTTAGTGAAGTCGATCTCCTTAACCTGTTTCCAGAAACCGATATTTGGTAAAACCTGTGGTCTTATATCCAATTTGATATAAATTATTGGGACCCTTGCTTCTCTTGCCTTTTCTATAGCTTTCTTTGTATTTTCTATCATCCTTGTTTCTTTGGCATACTTCCAAACACCCCAAGCTGTATTTAGTCCTTTTTCATCAAGCATAAAATTTTGTGCGTGTCCGACGATAAATGCCGTTCCTTCTCTCTTCATATCGCTCATTTCTTTACCTCCTTATTATTTTAACTCCTTGTTGCAATAACTATCCCTGTACTAATAGTACAGGGTCTTCATATACTTAAATAAAACGATTTGTTGCTTTGAATCCTGCTTAATGGTTATTTGTCAGAGAGCTTGTAAAACATTAAATTATTTTCGTTCCTTTAATGCTGGTAGCTCTTACACACATATCCAGTCATACTCCACACCATCCTCCAAGTTAAACATCATCATTATTGAGGGCAGGATTGTGATAATGAAACATCATTTACCCAGATTTCGTAATATCCGTTTTGCCGTAAGATTAGAAAACAGTGTAAATACGAATATTACAATACCCACCCACACGATCATACTTCCAATTTCCTCAAAATGCGCCAGCGTGAGCAGCAACCCACTGCCAAGAATTATAAGATTTATTTTGGTCAACTTCCTGTTTCGAGTAAGTATGGCAATATATTTCTGTCTCTCAATCATATTTTCCTTTTTATCAGCCTTCACAAAGGTCACATCCTTTTAATTTACTTCAATTAATTCATCAGCAGCTTTTTTCAATCTGTTAAGGACTGCAGTTCCAATCCCGTCAATCACAATCGAACCGTCTGCTATGATCACATCAACATCTTCCAGATCCAGATATCTCAGACCAGCAAAAAGATTGCTGGCAATTGCAGAGGCATCATACCTGCTTCCCAGCAAGAACACACCATCTGCCGGCACACACTCAGACATCTCTTCAACCCCGGCAGTCTCATCGGTCACCAGCAGCCCCACCCGGAGATTCCGATCCCGGCACTCCCTGGCCAGCTCACTTATCGTATCCACAACAGCACTGCTGTTCCCCATAACCAGCACCAGCCTGGTCTCAGGCGAATAATGGGTATATTTCAGGCCGGGCGACCTGACAGCTTCACCTGCACCTGCTGGCCTGTCAGTATAACCAATAAGCACCTCACCCACATATTCCCTTATCTCGTCAATACTGACCCTGCCCGGTCTTAGCAGCACAGGAATTTCCGGGGTCATGTCCACCACCGTAGATTCCACACCCACGCGCACGGCCCCGCCATCGATCACCGCATCTATCCTGCCCGAAAGATCAGCAATAACATGCTCTGCCGTGGTTGGGCTGGGCCTGCCTGAGAGGTTGGCACTGGGTGCGGCAATGGGCGTACCTGCCTCTTTTATCAATCCCAGGGCTATGGGATTGTCAGGCATCCTGATCGCCACTGTATCCAGGCCGCATGTGGTAACGTCAGGCACAATATCCTTACGTTTGAATATCATGGTAAGGGGGCCGGGCCAGAATGCATCCATTAAGACGTGGGCACTATCTGGTACTTCCATGGCAACCATACCAAGCTGCTCTTGGTCCGCAATGTGTACGATAAGGGGATTATCCAGGGGCCGCCCCTTTGCCTTGAATATCTTCCTGACCGCATCCGGGTTCAATGCATCTGCACCCAGACCGTATACGGTCTCAGTGGGAAACGCAACTGTGCCGCCCTGTTGTATGATGCGGGCGGCTGTTTTGATAACCTCTTCCAGGTTGCCGGTGCCTATCTTAAAGACCTGTGTGCTGCAGTTCATAATCTTCCAATAAGTAAATTCAATTACCCTGTTACCCCCATTTATCCAGTGCTGCTTTCAATTCAGTACGGGTTTTTGCATATTCCTCAAGAGATATGCCATCAAGTGATACATCAACTGCATGCATGCGGTTGCGCCAGATACTGTCCCCATAGGATAGGTATGTATCCCGCCGTCGAACTGCATGATAACATCTTTGTCAACTCAGGCACCATCGTGGGTTCCAGCCCGCATGAAGCAACAGGGAACACAGGCTCAATCCTGCCCCGGTCCTGCTCCAGCATATGCAAAGCGTGGTTCTGTGGCACCGAATTTATCGTCTTCAATTTTCCTGATCAATTCCAATGATTTATTGTAAATTCTCTCAACCTCTTCCCGACTTAGTTCACTGCCAAAAAAAGGATAGCGTTCAAAAAAATAAAACGCAGTAGCTTCCTGTGATAGTTCCCTAAACTCTTCAAAGGACAGGTCATATTCAACCATTTTATCAAGAAGTTCTTCAAGATCGTGGGTTCGTTTAAGTCTCCAATTTTTTGATGGCAAAAACCCTTTTATATATTTTTCCAGCATCTGCTGGATCAGATAGGATGAAACTGATACACTACCGCCATGCTTCAACAGGATTTCAACTGCTTTTTTATCCTCGTCGCCTTTTTCGAACCAGTCTTCAGGCAGGCTTGATTCCTTCTCTGACATAAAGTTTCTTTCCTTTTAGTAGAATATCCTCAAAAAACGTATCTCCTTTCTTAAGCTGCCTATCAAGTTCCGAAGGGGTAATGACAAGAGGTGAAAAAGCAAAACCCCATCTCAAGTCAGATACTAATTTCCGGACATTAATCCACCGCTTAAGTGGTGATTCACTGGTATCTTTGATTATCAGCAGATCGATATCACTGTCATCGGTCGGCACCCCGTATGCATAAGAACCGAACAGGATCATCTGTTCAGGTTCATAGTCTTGCCTGAGCCTGCTTACGATATCATCAAGGATTTTTCTTGCTTCTTCAATTCGATTTAGCTTATCCATAGTTTTGTCACATTAACAAAGGATTCAAATACATTATAAAACTTCTTTTTATTTATTGCTACCTTCAATGTATATTAGAAGTATGATATTGTTCCGCCTACTTCCAACACAATTCCTTTCTCCACTTGCATGTGCTGCCCCCCTACACTTACCCGGCCGCCAATCCCTGGTGCTGCTGCCCGCCTTCGCACCTGATATGCTGTAGGAGCACCCTGGGATGGTAGTACAGGGTAGCGGGCACCGCTATGGCTGCTAAAAAATATAGTCTAGAACTGTGCTTCAAAAAGCGAAGCATAGACCATTGGTTTCACATTAACACATTGTGTCATGGCCAACGATTGATTGTCAACCCATATTTATTTTATGGTTAACAACAATGGGGTGGATTAAAATAATTTTAAAAGAAAATAGGGGATAATAGGCCTATTTACCTATCCCCATGGCCTTGTTGGTACTTGCTATGGACTTTGCCCCATCTGATTCCAGTTCGCACATGGCCCGGATCGCATCCACATTCTCAGGCACCACATCTGACTCCTGGTGGATGGCCTGGAAGAAATACAGTTCGCCGTGGTACTTGCTGATACTGTCCTTCCATATCACGTTCTCGAACATGTCACTGCGGCTGCGTCCCAGGTCCCTTGCCAGTTCCATGACCTCTGCCGTACTATTTATGTTATCTTCACCCGATACGAACCTGATACGTGGCCTGCCGGCATACAGGTCAATGATATCCTGTGGCTCGAAATCTTTTTCCAGCTCAACATTCAGTGCATGGAAATGCATGATAGTAGTGGACAGTTTCACAGCCACCGTTGCAATTTCGAGATACGGCATGATGGAATTTACATCCGGCCCGTGGTGGCTGGGTAAGCTGATAGGATTGGGTACAATAGCGTTTATCGGGCCGCTCTTGATATTTCCCGGGTCTGCCGCCCTTCGCATCAGGGTGACCCTGGACTTCTTGACACCGAATTCCTGGTCCAGGGGATACAGTGCCCTGGTCAGTCCGGTGGTGTTACAGCTGACCACGCGGGTCAGGTCCCTGCCAATGGCATCATCATAATTGGCTTCCGAGTTGAAACTAAATCCTGCCAGTTCATGTTCCTCACCGCCCTGCCAGATAGCCTTTACACCATGTTTCAAATACAGGTCCTTGTATGTGGCACCTACTTTGCCGGGGGTGCAGTCTACTACCAGGTCTGTCTTACCAAGTAGCTCGTCCAGTGTACCCGAAACTTCAATGCCTGCCTTGCTAAAGGCTTCTATCTTATCGGAAGTTGATGCATACAGGTCAAAACTCCTGTCTATTGCCAGTTTAGCTTCAAATGACGGGCGGGTTTTCACTACACCCACTATTTCCATATCATCCTGGGCAGAAACTGCATCTCCTACTCGCTTTCCGATGGTACCGTATCCATTAATAGCAATCTTTGCTTTTGACATTTTATTATCCCCTCATTTTTGTTATAGCAGTGGTCATTTTTTTGATGTATTTTAATCGATATTTTCTATCAATGCTTCATTTTTCGTCATATCCACGCGCAATATCCGTCCGGGTAAGGTCATGGTATCTCCAAAAATTCCTGTAATGGTAATCTCATTTCCATCCACAGCCAACCGTACAACATCTTCCATTAATGTTGTTTTATCCTTTCCGTCAATTAAAATGGCATTTAATTCACACATGATGATCAAATAACTGATACGTGGTATAAATAAAATCTTCGAAATCGCGCTTGATCTGTGCTAATATCCTTCAGTAAAAGCACCAGGTCTTGTTACATACACCAGCATGATAGGGCAATTTTGAGCATTAAGGCTATTGCAGTATTTCTTCATGTGTGCCTCATCTGGAAAATAATGACTTGCACTTGCTGTGCAGCGTGAACCTACTAAAAATATACATGTATAACCCGTATTATCTCACCTGGCCATATTTTGTTAATAATTTGCGATTACTAATTATGTCCTATGATTTGCTCCTTCAAAAAACTTTGTTTTTCTACCTCAATATCCAAAAACGAGATATTCTTGTTCTTGGGTGCAAACTCCATAAGTATCTGGTAGTGTTCTTCAAGTCCATTTTTATTAACGTATAGATAAAAGTGGGGTATCCACTTAACTCCCGAAACCTCATATAAGTGGAAGAGTTTAATATTGAGTAATGCCAAAAGCAGACATGGACTGCCCTAAGACATGGAACCAGTTTATGGACTGATTCTCAGATGAAATAGAACGGGAGTTAAATGGATACCCCATTTAGATAAATATATACCTTCCCTTTAAGCTGCCTGGAAAAACCCGGTACCTTGAAATATCATATTCGTATCGCCATACATCCATCCTGTTAACCAGCAGCCGTTTAAAGCGCTCCCGTTGACCAGCAACCGCTTAAAGAAGATCACGTTGACCAGCAGCTGCTTAAAGCACATCCTCGAACAACCACCCGAACTCCTGCGGCCTGTTAAGGAAATCCAGCTTACCCAAATCCTTCACAAGCCCGTAGATCTCCCTGCCCCGGGCCAGCCCCACGTCACTGAAACTCTTGGGCTTTACCTCCCTGACCTCAGGCACATCCCTGTAACCAGGGTTGGCAACAAAACCATCCTCTGTCAGATAGTAGGCCGCACCATACAGTTCCACGTATGGCTCATATACACATGCGAACTCCCTGGACACCCAGTTTGCCATCTTTAGTTCCTTATTGCTGGTATTGATGGTAACATGGCCGTAGTCCGGCGGAATGATCACTTTATCTCCGACCGATGCCCGTACCAGCACTACATCGATCACCGAACCGCCGCCTGTGCGCTTTTGCAGCAGGTAATGCCCCTCGCCAGCAAGTACCTCATACACTTCCGGATACGATATGTCAGTGCCGGGCACAGCAGGGTGGTAATGTCCTGCGGTCTTCACATATTCCCTGCCCAGCATGGCAGGTGGGATGATGGTGATATCATAGCGCAGGCCGTGTTCGAGCATGGTCTCGTGATCGCGGCGGCTCAGTGCCAGGTCCCGGTACATATAATAGAGTTCCCTGTCCCCGCCCCGGAGTATTTCCCTGTCAAGCAGGACAGCTTCAATATCAGACAGCATGCGGATATCCGGTTCCTGCGTCCTGCCCCCGAACGTCAGTGTCCTGTTCATATCTGGCCCCACAATTAAATTGTACACGATACTATATATTGTATTCGAACAGCCAGAAGCAGCGACACTGCACTTCAGGAACTCCTGCCGCCCGATCGCACTAACCTGGCAATGCTCCCGACTTCGCCCGGATAGAACGACAGCACCGTACCCACGGTTATCAGGATGGTTGCCACCCAGAACACTGGAATATGAAACTCGCTGCTGCGCATGCTAACGAAATCGAACACAAATATTACTGTGCCCAGGTGCAACATGGACGAGCCGGTCCGGACAAAATACCCTTCCCGCTCATAGGTCAGCCCGCCCCGCCCCAGCATGGTCAATACCATGACCGCTGCCTGTACCACTATGGAGATTGCAAGCAGGAATGCCAGGCTGGTGCCTATGTTGGTAATTAGTGCTATAAAGAAAGTAGCTGCCAGTATGCCGGTTCCCGCGGCCAGGAGCGACTGCCGGGGTAGTATCCGTTTGGGTATGCACAGTCCCAGTGCCACCAGCAGCAGCACGATGAACGGGTAAATAAGCTGGTTCATGCTGTCGATATAATCCCCGTACATTTGGGTCTGGGTCCACTGGGGTGCAGTCTCGTTGGTGTACGTATAATAGCCGATACCGTACAGACACACCAGACCTATCAACGCCAGCACCGCTGATGTGAGGATCATCAGGTAGAAGTCATAGGTCTTTGGTTTAATATTCAATTCCAGCGTCATAGTATATTCTCCAATTCTCCTTTTCCGGTCTTCCTTTCTTTCCCCTTCCTTTCTTCTAGTCTTCCACTTTCCTCTTCATTGTGTTATGGCATGTATCCCTGGCGCAATGTATGTCAGCAGGTAGGTGAAGACCAGTGACAGGAAGCAGATAATACCCAGTATGGCAGTGGCCCGCCACATATTGCGCCGCTTCAGGTATATCCGTGTATGCAGGTACGCACTGTACAGCACCCACATCATGATACTGCCGTTGATCTTAGGGTCCCACCACCAGTCCTTGCCGTCCCATGCCAGCACGGCCCAGGGGTAGCCGATGAGCATGCCTACTGTGAGCAGTAAGTACCCGACCTTGGCATGGCTGTATGAAATGCGGTCAAATATCTTCTCCCGCCGAAACAGCATGAACACACAGCCCACAAAGGTGACCACCAGGGATGCATATGCGATAAAAAGCATCGGCGGGTGGGTCCACATATACTCTGAATTGTAGAAATATATGATGCGGAAATACAACTGGTACAGTGCACCGTATAACACATTGGGGTCACCTACACCTGCGGCCTGGTACCAGCCTGTTATCTCAGAATGCAGGCCGGGCAGGGGTTCCCTGAAGGGGTTTGAGGTATAATATGTTAGTATACCAAAGGCTGCCAGCATGATGTTCAGGCTTGATGAGAACAGTGCTGTTATTTTTGTTTTTATGAAATCATAGCGGTAGTTGGTTACTGCAAGGAAAATGGACAGGCACAGGGTCCAGAAATATAATTTTTCGGTTTCTATCCATAGGGGCACGGCGAATCTCAGGGACGTTGCACTGATACCCATGGTACTGGCCATATAATTTGCCAGTTCAGGCGGGTAGACCAGTTCTATGGTCTGGTAGATTCGCAGGTGGAACCAGGCAATGATAATAAATCCTATGACCAGCAGTGCCGTATCGATCTCCCTTAACTGTGATGCCAGCCTGAAGGCGCGGCTGTCGTTTGAAAGCATGTGGTAGATAGCAATAATACCAAGGGCAAGCGAAAATATGAAAATGACAGAAATAACAGGCTGACCGATAGTGGTTACTGTTTCCCTGGCAGCAAGGTATTCCTGGTATGACATTTAAGGTTTAATAATTTTTATCTGATAAATAATATGCCAAATTCATAATTTCTGGAACAACGTCGTAATATCCTTCATATCCGGATATATCTGTATATATCCAGTTGTTTTCGTCTATATAGGCTGTCCAACAATTATTGTCAAATCAAACGTTGCAGTACAAATAATCACCATACTAAATTGATCTCCGCCTTTTTTGCCACAGAGCACACAGAGAGCACAGAGTTTTTCCTCTCTGTGTCCTCGGCGCTCTCTGTGGCTATCACTTTCCACAGGATTTTGAATTAATGGACAGCCTTTATAATGATCGTCTCATGGTTTGCGTTCCTGGTGTTCTGGTATTTGATTTGTATCAACCAAAAACCGACGTATGTTTTCCCCTGCTATACTATAATTTGACAAACTATTTCAATACAATTGAATATCAATATAGGAATACAATAACATAAAGTTTCATTCTGTGAATGGTGTTTGGTTTGAACGACAATACCTACAATGGCCTGTATGATGCAGTAAGTGAAATAGGGCAGTCCAGGACTGTGAGAACTGGTAATGAGTGGATACTGGTATTCAGGACCTTTACACAAGAACCAGATGTAATACAGGATGTAAAGGATGTGCTTGCCAGCCTGGATATCGAGGATATACGCTACATTGATTCACTGCTGCTTATCGGCAGTAAGAAGTCGGTAAAGGTTGACAGCAGCCTGGTGGAAGACCTGGTTGGGGACAGGACCAGATCGCCTGTGATAATCAGCAGCATGAAGGATGAGATCGATAGGGATTTTGGGTTCAAGGTCTATGACAGAGGTCCGCACAGACGGCTTGCAGCCAGGATACCCATAATCGAGATCAAGGATTTTAAGGATGAATTCACAGACAAGATAAAGGACAACATCCCGGATGACGGCAGCATTACCCCTGATACCCTGGATGATATACTTTCAGTTTACCTGATAGCAGATGAGACCTATGTCAGGATCGATCCGGGGACGTTCTTCCAGGAGATATTCGATCTTATGCCAAATGTTACGGCTAAAACCGATGGATCCGGAAGACTGACACCACCTGACCGGATAATACTTGGCGAATCACCCAGGGAATTAGTTGAACTGGCACTTAGCAGGCTAAAGCAACATGATATATACCGTGATGTGCAGTTCGTGGAGGCGGCAGGGCTGCCTTATAGCTTTGATGCACTGGCAGTGCAGGAAGATGACGGAGTGTTATTAAAATACATGGATGCCCCCTCGGATGATAATGTATTGCCTATGAAACTGTTTATGGAAGCGCTGGATGTCAGGCAAGGGTGGATACTGACAAGAATACCCGACGATGATGGTCAACCGCTCAATAAATGGGAAAAAGATAACATCTCTGTATTGACAATAAATGACCTGTGAACATAATATTAACAATACTAATAATACGAACGGAGTATTCATCCTGATGGCAGATAATGATACTGATAATGAAAAGAACATGGCCATTGATAAACGCATGCACTCGGGAAGCATGAACCTTGACGACCTGCTGGGAGGTGGGTTCGAACATGGTATTATCACACAGATATATGGTGCTTCCGCGACCGGTAAGACCAATATATGTATGCAGCTTGCTGTAGAGTGTATAAGGACCGGGGAGCGGGTAGTGATAATCGACACTGATGGCTTTTCTGCTGAACGCTTCAGCCAGATAGCGGGTAGTGATGCAAGGGAACTGGCAAAGGACCTCATCATCTACGAACCTGCTGATTTCCATCAGCAGTATTCTGCGATCACGGATGTTGAAAAACTGGCAGGTACCGGTATAGGGCTGATCATCGTGGACTCAGCCACACTTTTCTACCGGATGGGCCTGGTTCCGGATGATAACGGGAATGTACACATCAGGCGGCAACTGGTCGAGATGCTGGCAGGTCTTCACAGGCTGGCAAGGAAGTTCAACATGGTTGTGGTGATCACAAACCAGGTATATACTGACGTGGATAGCGGAGAATTGCAGCCTTTGGGCGGCAATCTCAGCGAACATCTGTCAAAGACTATTATCAAAATGGAACGAGCAGGCCGGGATAAGCGCAGAGCTATTCTGATCAAGCACAGGTCAAGGGCTGAGGGGCAGTCTGTGGAGCTTACTATTTCCGAAAAAGGTGTAGAGTAGGGATTGCAATGAATGAATTGTTGTTTACTGCTGCTATGCCTTTTAAGCGCAAAGGGACAGATGCCATTAAAGAGACCGAGTTTGTAATGGCTCTTTCAATGGACCTGGGCTGGTTCAAACCGGATACTGCCAGGGATTTTATCAATTCAGCCATTGAAAATGGTATTATTTCCAGGGAAGGAGACATGCTCAAGGCACAGTTCGGTATCAGTGACGTACAGATACCTATGGGTTTTAAGCCCGATGTCTCCAGGTTCCAGAAGAAAGAGGTGTTCGAGCAGATCATTGAACGCATCATGATGAATACAGGACTTGAAAAGCAGACGATCATTGCCAAGATCAATAAAAGCCGAAACGAAAAAGGGGGGATGTTCACTATTGAGGTGCTGGGGATACTGATGGCAAGGGAATATGGCATCCAGGTTGATGACCTGATCGGGAAATCTTATATGCGTTTATTGAATGGATAAATATCAGAAATTGGAGTAGGGGTTAAGTTAAGAATTTAGGTAGGAGTAAAGATAAATAAAATTGGGGGATGGGGGAAGGATTGTATGACGGATACGAGGGGGTTGTTTTATCCAATTCCTTCCCGCTTGTTTATTGTACGATTAATGATTGGGCTTTGAGTAAATATACTCGAGCCAAGAGCGGGGTGAAAGTAATAGGGATTGCCGGGGAAATTCCTGCTCTTCAGGAAAAATTTATAATTTTACGATCAACCGGATGGCTCCTGTTCTCAATGGAACTGGAAACATTCCCGAGATACTTGCGTGCCGTTTTTACTGCATCCTGTATCTCCTGCACTCCGGGTCTGCTTGAAAAATTATTGGCTGGTACATACCTGATGATCTTGTATTTGATATCCCCGACCCCTGACAGGAAGCGGGCGATATTCTCGATCTCCCTGGTCTCCACAATTCCTGGAATGTAGACCGTGCTCACTTCAAAATCGAAATCAAGGTCATGGAGCATCCGTATTGCCTCCATCACAGTAGCATTATCTTTTCCTGTGTACCACCTGTGCAGTTTTGGGTCAAGGGCTTTCAGGTCAATGTGTACGGTGATACCGCCAAGGTTCTCCAGCAGTGACCTGTCCAGCAGGTATCCGTTTGTAGACAGGATTACCTTTTTTGCGTCCAGTTCATGTATAAGTGACAGCAATTCCTGCCTGTAAAGGGTGGGTTCGCCTCCTGCCAGCATTACTTCATTTCCTGACGGAATGTGTCCGGCTATACGGGCCGCAGATACTTCTACGTCGCCGTTGTGCCGTTGGTTACTGAAACAGCCCCGGCAATTGAAGTTGCAGCCCGGTATCTGCACTGTGCATCGTGTATCTGACAGGGCAAGGTAGGATATGCGCATTATGTGGAGGGTAATACCTGATAAAATATAACCTGTTCGTCTACTGCTTGATATTTACGGGAAAGCGCTCACTCGTTCGCATTTTCGGGTTTTTTCTTGAGTTTGATGTAAGCAGCCATAATCAGTCAGTAAAAACGTCGGAGAAAATGTCGGAGAAAATGTCGGGGAAAACGTAGGGAAAAATACTAGAGTTGATCAACTCAAATAACCAAATTACCATACCTGAGCTTGCAGGGGAAATTAGCATGACAAAACGCTCGATTGAAAGAATCATCCAGAAGTTGCAATAAAATGGCAAACTTATAAGGATTGGTCCGGCTAAAGGCGGGCATTGGAAAATTATAGAAGGATAAGTTACTCATGGCAACGCAATATGAAGAGAAAATACTCGAACCAGAACTAAAACCTGAATATGTAGAAAAGGCCAGGAAAATAATGCGCCATAAGCCTGTTGATGTGAGTAGTATTGAAAACTTGAGGACCAGGCTGGATATTTGATCTTTATGTACAGCTTAAAGATAAGCCCGACATTGGAAAGACCACCCATAACAAAACCTATTTCACATAACATCCTAATCACCCCACATACAACGGAGACCCACACATGAAGATCAACAAACCCAGAGGGACCAGGGACTTCCTCCCAGAAGATACCCGCAAACGCAGATACATCGAAAACAAACTCCGCCAAACCGCCAAACGATGGGGCTACAACGAAATAAAGACCCCAACCTTCGAGCACATCGAACTATTCACACTAAAATCCGGCGAAGGTATCCTGGGTGAAATATACAACTTCAAGGACAAAGGCGACCGCGAAATAGCCCTGCGCCCCGAACTCACAGCCCCCGTCATTCGGCTCTACGTCAGCGAACTTACGCGCGCACCCCGCCCAATCAAACTCTACTACTTCGACAACTGCTTCAGGTACGAGCGTCCCCAGAAAGGCAGGTTCAGGGAATTCTGGCAGTTCGGCACCGAGGTCATAGGCAGCCCCAGGCCCGAAGCCGACGCCGAGGTCATAGCCCTGGCCTGCCGGATGCTCCACGAGGCAGGCGTGGACGGCGAACTACATGTCGGACATCTGGGTATAATCAGAACCCTGTTTACGGGGCTGGACACCGACACCCAGGGGCAGATAATGCGCCTCGTAGACAAGAAGGACGACAAGGGCCTGGAGGACTACCTGGAAGAGATCGATGCAGATATCGGGATGAGGGAAAAACTCTTCGAACTCATAGGACTCACCGGCAGCAGTGCAGTAGATGAAGCAAAAGCACTTCTGGGCGACATAGAAGAACTGGAAACATTCCAGACCCTGCTGGAGCTGCTGGACACCCACGGCCTTGACTACACTGTTAACTTTGGCATTGCCAGGGGCCTGGACTATTATACAGGCATGGTCTTTGAGATATACAGCAGCGGCCTTGGGGCTCAGAACCAGGTCTGCGGCGGCGGGTCGTACAGGCTTGCCCACCTGTTCGGCGGAAAAGAAGTGGAATCCACAGGTTTTGCGCTCGGGTTTGACAGGGTAATGGAAGTATGCACGACAGAGCCCCCTGCTGAAGATCGGGCTGTTGTGGTCTGCTTTGACGAGACCCGAAAAGAAGGTATACACATCGCCGACTCCCTGCGTGAACACATAATTGTAGACGTGGACGTTATGGGTAGAAGTTTTAGTGCCCAGTTAAAATTTGCCAATACTGTCAGGGCCAGGTGGGCCGTGATAGTCGGCGAGGATGAAGTGGCACAGGGTAAGGTGGCGCTGAAAGATATGGAATCAGGCAAGCAGGAACTACTGGATCCAGACGAACTTATTCTCCGCTTAAAAGCCTGACCTACCGGATCATATCCAGGGGCAGCGCACCGTTATGCACCGCAGTCGCCACCAGCACACCTGCCAGGCCAATATCCTTCAGGTGGCTGATATCATCCGTATTCCTTATACCACCGCCCAGTAGTATGTTATGGTTCGAATGATCCACAACCTGCTTCAGGAACTCTGTATTAATACCGCTTGATGTCCCTACTTTGCTCAGTTCAAGTATGACCAGGTCATTAATATCATATCCATTCAGCATCTTGATCAGGTCGATGGGCGGAATATTAAAGGCCGGTTCATTTGTTAGGATGTTGCCGTCCTTGAAATCAATGCTCAGGTTTATTGACCTGGGGTAGAAGTTTGATGCACTTTCCACCAACTCAAAGGTTGCAGTTTCTGTTCCCAGGATTACGGAGCCTGCCATCTCCTGACCCAGGTGTACATCATCCATAGTGGATGCTCCAAGGTCAAGCATTAAACTGGTCTTCCAGCCCAATTGCTCGATGACCTCATCATTATTTCCATTACCCTCCAGCCGGTTCAGGTCTGCTATATAGAGCTCCCTGGGTGAAAGATCATCCACGATCTGCAGGGGGTCTGAAGATTCACAGACTTTACTGAAATTATGTACAGGGCCGTATTTTTCCCGTTCCCCTTTTACGGCATGCACTACCTTTCCGTTTAAAATATCCAGTACAAATATTATTCTAAACATGGAATCTTGGTAAAAATGTTAAAACCGGTTATTCTTATAACTTTTCTTATCAGTCAATATGGCTATTCATATTATTAATATTAAAGTCTTATGAATTGAATGAAAGATAATTGACCACACTGGCAGAATACTGATTGAACGATATAGCAACATATATATTACGATAGGGTAGTATTTGTCTCACGAATCAGAGGTATAAGGATATGAAATTACTGGTAAGTCCTATCAATCTAGAGGAAGCTAAGGCTGCTTACAACGGTGGAGCAGACATCATAGATGTCAAGAACCCAAAAGAGGGGAGTCTTGGTGCAAATTTCCCGTGGGTCATTCGTTCAGTCAAAGAAGCAATGGGCCCTAAGACCCCGGTCAGTGCAACTATCGGGGATATGAACTACAAACCCGGAACAGCATCCCTTGCATCCTTGGGTGCTGCTGTATCCGGTGCTGACTATGTGAAAGTGGGATTGTTTGATATCCAGACCACTGAGCAGGCCATTGATATGGTAGAGCATGTGGTGAAATCTGTAAAGGATTATGACCCTAGTAAGAAGGTCGTTATTTCAGGCTATGCTGACTATAAACGTATAAACTCCATCCCGTTACGTGAACTGCCTTCTGTTTGTGCAGATTACGGCGCAGATGTGGCAATGATGGATACGGGTATAAAGGACGGTCGTTCAACATTCGAGTTCATGACCAATGAGGAACTATCGCAATTCGTGGAATCTGCCCATGACCTGGGACTTGTTACTGCCATTGCAGGTAACATAAAGTTTGAGGATATAGAGGCAATAAACCAGATAGGTCCTGATATTATCGGGATAAGGGGATGTGTGTGTGGCGGCGACCGCAACTCTACTATCCAGCAGAAACTGGTGGAAGAGTTGAGATCTATGATGGTGTGATCCGGTTCACTTAATCGGTTCACTCAATCAGTTTACAAAATTAGTTCACTTGATCCCAAGTTCTATTAGTAGCTGTTCGGGCACAATTCCATCACTGGTGAAACCCGACGCATAATAGAATTCATCCAGCATAGCATCCAGTTCCAGGTCTGTTACCGGATTGCTGCTGCTTTTCATTACCCTGTCAGGCAAGGTGTCTTGATCCCTGCCAAATCCTTCCCTGTTGTTAAAAGCACGGGTAAGTACTGCCACTCTCCTGCCTACTCTATCGAATTCGTCATGGTCCATATCAAATCCGGTCGAGGCAGTATATAGTTCTAATAGCTCATCCAATCCGGCAGCGTATGTAAAGAACTTGCAGATTCCTATAGAATCATAGATAGCGTTGCGCTGCTGCCCGTCCCAGACCATCTTACCTTTTCCGGTCGTGGCCATTGGGTCCAGTTGTCCCCCCCTGCCAAGCACTTCCTTTCCGTAGGTCCATGGACGCAGGTGGCAGGCACCCCTGTCTGATACGGCATAGGCCAGTGCCTGGCCCTTTGCGGTTTGGGGCAGGTATGCAGGTATCTCCAGGCCCTTGACGTTCATAGCGAAATCTTCTGTACCCTGCCCTATTCTTTCAGAGGCATCCCTTGTGCCGTTTGCAGCAAATGCCAGTGCCCCTTTACCTGACCCCATCATGTGGATGGTTTCTATCAGCGCATCGACACTGCCGAAGGTAAGTTTTAGCCCGTTTGTTTCCTCCTTACTGATCAGCCCTCGTTCATAACATTCCATTAAAAAGGCGATAGTGCTGCCCGTGCTAATGCTATCCAGTCCGTATGTGTCGCACAGGTGTTCAGCAGCCGTGACCGCCGCCGGGTCATCGATACCGCAGTTAGAACCCAGCAAGGTAATGGACTCGAACTCTGGCCCGTCGTGTGTCAATCCGCGATATTGCCCCTCCTGCACCACTGCCAGGTGGCTGCACTGTATGGCACAGCCCGGGCAGGGCCGACGTCTGCTGCCGCCATCCCACAATTTCTCTTTTATGGCAAAACCGTCCAGGTGCTCTGATAGTTTGTCATCCCGCCCTGATGTATAATTGCGATTACTCCAGCCATCGGTTTCATTTACTATCTCCACAAGTTCTGAAGTACCCATCTTCCTGAGGTTTTCCACGCCTGTACTTGTCCTGACCTTCTTGTTGATCTTTTTCCTTATGGCTCTGAATGCTTCAGGGTCTGCGGGTTCAAATTTCCCGTGCCCGGACACCACTACGGCCTTCAAGTGCTTGCTGCCCATGACTGCACCCAGTCCACCACGGGCAGCTGTGCGGTTCTCTGCAAATATGACTGCCAGTTTTGCCATTCGCTCGCCTGCGGTCCCGATGGTCATCACCCTGGCCTCACGGTCAGTAGAATGGCGTTTTTTCAAGACGGCCTGATTTGAGAACGTATCCACACCCCACAGGTCGGAAGCATCCAGTATCTCCACTTTATCATCCACAATGTTGATGTATACCGGGGAGTCGGCCTGTCCACTGATGATGATACCCATATACCCGGCACGGCGCAGTTCAGTGCCCCACCAGCCGTTGCAGTGGCTGTCGTTCCAGGTGCCTGTGAGCGGGCTTTTGGCACAGACTGAGAAGTTGACGCAGTTGGTGGCGGGTGCGCCGGTCAGGGGCCCGTTCATGATGGCAAGCAGGTTGTCAGGGGTCAGGGGGGCGCAGCCGGGCGGGTTCTCGTGGTAAAGGTAGTGGGCTGCCAGGCCCTTGCCGCCCATGAACTTGCGGAGGAGGGGGGCAGGTATATTTTCACATTTGACTTTTTTGTTAGATAGATCAATTCTTATTATAGTGGGAGAAATCATAAGCATCCTTTTTTTTAAACTTTGGAATATATATTTATTAAACATTCTACAAAACTATGATAATATCAACCGCAAGTATTATAAATTGTTATACATAATTCAGAATATATATTAATGGGAGATAAAATTAAATTTTGCATCAGAATCATTACTTGGTGGTATAAATGAAAATTATAAAGAAAACACTTGTGGTATTAATCTTATGTTCTTTTATTGTGGGAACAATACCTATATCGGTATTAGCAAAGCAAGACAGACTTGATAACAACATTTTAGAACATACTGAGCCAGATATTCCTGAAGGTGTTGAATATGCTACAGATCAAATCATCGTCGAATTCAAAAAAGGAACAAGTGATGCGACAATATCTATGATAAACTCAAAAAACAATGTCGTATCATCAGAAAAGATCATAAAGAAAAAACCAAAATCAGTTGAAAACGAGAAGACAAAGATTCTCAAAAAACACGGTCTTGACATGATTTATATCTTAAAATTACCCAAGCAGACAGATATTAATAAAATAATCAACAGTTACAAGAAGAATTCGAATGTGGAATATGCAGAACTAAATTACATAGTTCAAATTGATGCAGTACCAAATGATCCATATTTTTCATCTCTGTGGGGCTTGCAAAACACAAATGACGCAGATATAGATGCATCTGAAGCATGGGACATCGAAACGGGAAATTCCAATGAAGTAGTGATTGCAGTAATTGACACAGGCGTGGACTATAACCACGAGGATTTGGCTGCGAATATGTGGTTAAATGAACACGAATTAAATGGTGTTGTCGGTGTTGACGACGAAGGAAATGGTTATATTGACGATATAAAAGGCTGGGACTTTTTCAGCGACGACAATGATCCTTACGATGAGAATGGTCATGGAACGCATTGTTCTGGAACAATAGCTGCTAAGGGAAACAATGTCAAGGGCGTTGTTGGAGTAAGCTGGAATGCAAAGATTATGCCATTAAGATTCTTAAGCCCGGAGGGGGGCTACACATCTGATGCTGTACTTGCAATCAATTATGCAATTGATAATGATGCACACATAATGAGCAACAGCTGGGGTGGTGGAGGTTTTTCCCAAGCTCTGGAAGATGCTATCTCTGCTGCTAATGACGCAGGAATACTGTTCGTTGCTGCAGCTGGAAATGGAGGAGATGACCTGATTGGAGACAATAATGATGTAATCCCTTATTACCCATCAAGCTACGATGTCCCAAATGTAATCTCTGTGGCAGCAACAGATAGTTCCGACAATCTGGCATATTTCTCAGACTATGGATTAATTTCAGTTGACCTTAGCGCTCCTGGCGTCAGCATTTTTTCAACAGAGCCCGAAAACAGCTATGGCTATAAAAGCGGAACTTCTATGGCAACCCCACATGTAGCAGGTGCAGCAGCTTTGATTAAAGCTCAATATCCAGAAATTTCAAGCGATGGGATAAAAGCACGGTTACTTGGTTCAGTAGATTCAATTACATCCTTGTCTGGAATAACTGTGACTGGAGGAAGACTGAATGCTTATAATGCCTTAAAACTTGATAACACTGCCCCCTCTACCATCTCTTCCCTGACAGCTGCTAGTCCTACTTCAAGTACGATTACATTAGATTGGATCGCTCCAGGTGATGATGGGATTAGTGGAACTGCGAAATTATATGATGTCAGATATTCCACATCTAATATAGAAACAGATGCAGACTGGGAAGCAGCAACTCAAGCAACTGGTGAGCCAAAACCACAATCTTCGGGATCTGCCGAGACTTACACAGTTACCGGATTGTCATATAATACAAATTATTACTTTGCTGTTAAAGCGATTGATAATGTTGGCAATCCCTCATTATTATCAAATGTTATTTCTGAAAACACAGAGGATCTAATAATAATATTTTATGATGATATGGAACATGGAACAAATGGATGGACACATTCAGGATCCGGTGATAACTGGGAATTAGGTCCTCCAACATCAGGTCCAAACAGTGCTTATTCTGAGCCAAATACATGGGCCACCAATCTTGATGGAAACTATGATATAAATTACATGAATGCCCGATTAGTATCGCCGCCAGTTGATCTTAGTGGAATTATATCAACACAGTTGACATTCATGCATTATTATTTTACAGAGAGTTACTATGATGGTGGTATCGTTGAAATATCAACTGATGGTGGTAGTTCATGGGTTCAGATAACGCCTGTTGGCGGATACCCGGAAGATGCATTATCTTCTTACAATCCGCTCGGTCAAGTGCCTGCATATAGCAGTAATTATGGTTACGGATGGCATCAACAGGTTTTCGATCTCTCTGATTATAATGGATACAGTAACGTAAGAGTTGGTTTCAGTTTCGGAACTGATTATTCTGTAAATTCTTACCCTGGTTGGTATATTGATGATGTAACTGTGTTGGGTGATTCGGGAGAGTCAAATAGTCCACCTATAGCAAACGCAGGTGGCCCGTACTCTGGTACTGAAGATACTGCAATATCATTTGATGGGTCCGGTTCTTCTGATACTGATGGAAGTATTGTCTCTTATAACTGGAACTTTGGGGACACAAATACAGGAACAGGAGTGAGTCCCAAACATACCTATGCTCAGAACGGATCATATACAGTAACACTAACGGTCACAGATAATGATGGAGCAACGGATACCAGCACAACTATGGCAACCATAGGAGATATCGATCCAGTTGCAGATTTTACAGCTACACCTACCTCAGGACCAGAACCATTAACTGTCTCTTTCAGTGATACTTCCACATCATATGACGGCATTACTGCATGGGAATGGGATTTCGAGAATGACACTGTAATAGATGACACAACCCCGAACCCGAGCCATATGTATTCTATTGATGGCGTGTATACAGTGACCCTGACTGTTTATGAGGCCGATGGTGATAGTCAGACCGATACCAAGACCGACTTTATTGTTGTATCAAATCTTAACCAGCCACCGACATCAGATCCGAATGGACCTTACACAGGTACGGAAGGATTGGCAATTACCTTTAACGGGTCAGGTTCATCTGATCCCGACGGCAGTATTGTCTCTTATGACTGGAACTTTGGGGACACCAATACAGGAACCAGAGTAAATCCCACCCATACCTATGCTCAGAACGGGACTTACACAGTCACGTTGATGGTCACAGATGAAGATGGGGCCACTGATACAAGTACAACAACAGCAACTATTACCGAGGCAACTTCATTAGAAATGCATGTCCATAGCATCAACATGTCGACGAAAACTCGTGGAAAAAAAACAAAAGCTATAGCTACAGCTACAGTAACAATTCTTGATGCTTATAATAATAAAGTAGTGGGAGCAACAGTATCAGGTCATTGGGATGGCCTAACAAGTGACAGTGATGTTAGAATCACTGACATAAATGGAGCTGTTTCTTTAAAATCTAACAAGGTCAAGCGTGCAAGTGGAACCTTTACTTTTATTGTTGATGATGTTACACATTCAGTTTTCACCTACAATGCCTCAGCCAACGTTGAAGATCAAGGCTCTATAACTGTACCATAAAAAACACATAGGAATCAGAAATTACTAAACCAGGCGTCCATTCCGGGCGCTACACATCTTTTTTTTCAAGTCCTGACGATCAATATCCCACTTCAATATCCTTCCCAAAAATCTCACTCAGATCAGAATCCAATCCCGACTTCAATTCCTCAACTTCCTTCTTCAGCCTTGCAACTTCCCTCTTCTCAGCATCCAGCTTCTGCCCGGTAGAATCCATCACATTCCGGCACTCAGAAATCCTATCTTCAACCTGTGTTTTCTCCCTGTAAACAGTAAGTCCCTCTAACTCCACCCGCACCCCGGTAAGTTTAGAAGAATATCCCTCCCTTTGACTTTTAAGCCTTGACAGGACATCAGTTCCAACCAACCTATCGATCTGCTCAAGCGTCTTGTTCATCTTCTGCTGCTTAAGACCCAGACTCCCATCCTCAACCCTGGTCTTCATTTCAACCAGAAAACCAGTAAGGTCAATATCAAGCGCAGACACCGGCTCATCTTTCAGTATCTTCAGGACCTTCCTGCTATCAGCAGACATAATATGCCGCCCGCTCCCATCCTGTTTCTCCATCCTGGAAAGAGCCTTGGACAATGGAGCAAACAAACCCACCAGATTCGAATCAACCTCAGATATCTGACCCTTAAGGGTTCGGGCCTGCTCTTCCAGTTCCCGTGCCCTGGTAAACTCATCACCAGCCTCTATCTCTTCCAGCCTCGCCTCTCCAGAACCCAGTTCAGCCTTCAATGTCTCGTACTTGCCAGTGAGCTCATTGATGTTCTTCTGCCCTGCCGGAATCTGCTGCTGCATCTGCCTGATTAGTTCAATATCCCCGGGCAGCTTATCATATGCCTCCAGTTCATCCTTTACCTCATTGATAGGAGCAACAAGCTCATCCAGCAGGACATCCAGGTGCTTCAGCCCGCCCCAGATATCCTTATATTCCTCAGGAAAAAGCGCCTTGACATACTGCTGGCTCCTAACAGCGTTCTCAAGACAAGTATTCAATACAGATTTAGCATCCAGGTGGAATTGGTATGCTTCAGACGGGTCCGTATCCTCAGGGATTGCAGTCTTCTCTATAATAACATCCAGGTTCTTTACAAGATTATCCCGGTTAGATGCACCAGCCTTGGCTAAGCGCTTATACACCTTCTCACCAAAAGACGCATCCACCAGGCGATCTTTTGCTTCAGATAGGTCTTCAAGGGCATTACTGATCTCAGTATACTTATGCCCGATATGTGCCCCAAGCTCAGCAAATGTACTCTCGCCCTCCTTTTCCAGCCAAGCCGCAAGCTCATTGGACTTAAGAGTCAGTTTGGAAGGTGCTACTTCCTTTTTCCCGAAAATCTTCTTAATGAATTTCAAATATATTCAGGCTAAAAGGGTATTCAAAAATTAAAAAGTTATGGGAAGGATACCAGTCAGGCATCCGTCTCATATTATTCGTTTGTCATTTCACCACTGAAATAAGTGTCGTATGCAGCCATATCGAAATGACCGTGACCGCTAAAGTTGAACAGGATGCTCTTTTCCTCGCCAGTCTTCTTGCACTCAAGGGCCATATCAATAGCACACTTGATAGCATGGGCCGATTCCGGTGCAGGTACAATACCCTCCGTTCTGGCAAAGGTCACAGCAGCATCAAATATATCGGTCTGGTGGTATGCAACAGCCCTCATTATACCATCCGCATACAGCTGGCTAATGATCGGGGACTCACCATGGTATCTCAGCCCGCCTGAATGTATTGGAGGCGGCACAAAATCATGTCCCAGTGTATACATCTTAAGCAGGGGTGTCATCTCTGCCGTATCCCCGAAATCATACCTGAAATCTCCTCCTGTCAGGCTGGGACAAGCCGTTGGTTCAACAGCCACAATGTCAATGTCCCTGTTATCCTTCATCTTATCGCGAACGAATGGGTAGCTGATACCTGAAAAGTTACTACCTCCACCCACGCAGCCAATAATAACATCCGGATAATCATCCACCATATCCATTTGCAGTTTCGCTTCCAGGCCGATCACTGTCTGGTGCAGCATAACGTGGTTCAACACGCTACCCAGTGCATACTTGGTATTGTCATGGGTTGCGGCATCTTCCACAGCCTCGCTGATGGCAATCCCAAGACTGCCTGAAGTATCAGGATGTTTTTCAAGGATAGATCTGCCAGCCTGTGTCTCGATACTGGGTGAGGGTATGACATTAGCACCCCACAGGTTTATTAGGGATTTACGGTAGGGTTTCTGGTAAAAACTTGATTTGACCATATATACCTTACATTCAAGGTCAAATAAAGAGCAAGCGAAAGACAGGGCACTGCCCCACTGTCCAGCTCCGGTTTCGGTGGAAAGGCGTTCTACACCCTCTTTCATATTAAAATATGCCTGGGCGATAGCTGTATTGGGCTTATGGCTGCCTGGCGGGCTTACTCCTTCATTCTTATAATATATCCTGGCAGGCGTCTTGAGGGCAGCTTCCAGGCGGTGTGCCCTGTATATGGGAGAAGGTCTCCACAGGCGGTAAATATCCCTTACCTCTTCCGGGATGTCGATGAACCTGTCCTGGCTCATTTCCTGTTTAATGAGACTCATTGGGAATATGGGTGAAAGGTCGTCCGGCCCGATAGGCTCGTTGGTCGCAGGGTTCAGTGGCGGTTCAAGGGGAGTCTGAAGGTCTGGCAGTATGTTGTACCATTGATTAGGAAGCTCGTTTTCGTCAAGTATGATTTTTGTTTTTTCCATGTTAAATCACAGCCATTTCGAATAATAGATTTGAATATTTTGGCACTGTTTTAAAATACAGTTATTTTGGCATTTGTCGCATACTCATATTATCTGGACTTATGCCGATACAAATCGAAATCGGTGCAAATCACTGTTAATTGATGCTTTATAATAACTGGAAATTATATTGTGCTATATATTTGTAATAACATTATATTAATAATAGTATATTAATGTAACTTTTTATAATCTCACCTACTTTTATATATAGATTGAAACTTTAGGAATGTACATGTAGATACGCTTTAATCATTATGATTGGAGCACTTATGATTGGAGCACTTTTACTCAATTTGGAAAACCAATATAGGAATATTTTACACTCCCTTTTTTTCCACAAAATTACAAGAAAAACCTCCCATCACCCGGATTTACCTGAGTACGTAATCTTAAAGATCTATACAGTAAGAAAATGTATACTAATTCGGAAGCAAGGGTTTTATGAAGTACTAATTTTTTATTTTCCTGGTTTAGCCACCATTAACCCACACAATAAGTAACCATCTTACGGTCCTGCTTCAAATCCTCTGGGTCGTCCTCCACGTCTACATGTGGCACCCCGTACTCATCGTTCATCTCTGCCACAATTGTCTCAAAATCCGACCCTGCCATCAATTCCCTCAACAGTACCACAACGGGCCCGATAATAATATAATTGCAGAACCACTGATGCAGTATCAGGTCCACCCCTTCATACCCCACATACTCCCGGAACAGGTCCCTGTAATACATCTCACTCTTGCAGCAATCAAGGTAATACAACTGGTATGATTTCCTGTCCGGATGACTGAATCCTTCCTTCATGGCATCGGTAAAGCAGTTCACATCATCGCTCAGGCTCAAGTGTTTCCCGTATCCTGCATGGCTTTTAAGATATACCATGTCCTCATACGCCAGTGATTCCCGCCAGAGTTCCTGCAGATCCCCTGAATAACTCCGGCCATGGACCAGTCGTATTCGTGCCCTGATACTGTTACCATTATAGTTAAACACAGTTTCAAAGGTATCCATCCCGACCTTGTGTCCGGTAAGTTCAAAACCGTTTTTCTTAAGTTTGAGCCTGGCCCCCTGGAAGACACTATAATCATAAAAAGCACCGAAAGGGTCAGGTCCTATCAGGAGAGTGGCGTTGAATTTGCCGTCACCAAACATCACATCATATCTGGGGGCAGTACGGGCAGTTTTTTTCATTTCGTGGCATTTTGTCTATTTTTTACAAATATAACATTAACGTTCAATGAAAAACTGGAGTGTTATCCTGATAAAAACCCTCCTGACTTCAGGATAATATTATAATTAAGAAGGTATTGATTGTTTAAGAAACGGAGAATTGTAGATGGATATACAGGTCATTGATTTTGAAAAGGAAGTAAGCAAACTGGAATCGCCCCGCTGCCCCCATGATATGGTGTTCATTGACGACTCGCTGCTTCGCGCCGTGCTTTGTGAGGGTAAAGGCAAATGGTACGTCCACGATTACGACGAGTTCTTCCTTCACCAGAAGGGAGAAGTTGTCATTGAATCAGACAATTCTACCATTGAGCTGAAATCCGGCACTGGTATACTGGTGCCTGCCGGAGTGCGGCACAGGACCAACTCAGAAAAACCGGCCGTGTTCCTTGTATTCAGGCACAAGCAGACTGCCTGCATGCTGGCGTAGGGCAGGATGGAGGGGCATGGGCTACCTAAAAAAACTTGAAGACATTAATCTTCCCATAGTCCTGCTCCTGGCCCAGCTGGTTACATATCCCTTTACCATCGGCATCAGGAACCATGAGGATCCGGTTGGCAATGTTATCAGTGCCCTGCTCATCATAATTCCTGTATTTGCCATGCTGGGCCTTATCCTGAGGCTATTCTTCAAAAGGATACATACGGGTAAAAATATGGTGATTTTTCTTGACCACAGGGGAGTCAAGCTCAAAGAGATTCCAGGTCTTATCGGCATCATGATACCTATGTCGTTCGTAATGCTCCTCGTACTGCTTTACGGCATTATCATATTCATCTATTTTTTCTTTATTACCATACCAATGTACCTCATCTTCAGGTTCGCTAAGAAAAAGGGCATGAGGAGTCTGCTGAAATGGCTGTTCAGACTGGAGGCAAAGGTATGCATCAGGCTTAAGCGGTACGAACGTGTGGGATATGTGCTGCCGTTTGTTTTCGGCACCCTGTTCTCGCTGGTACTGACACAAGGGCATGTGGCGCTGGGAGTGCTGTACCTGCTGATACTGTTGCAGTTCTCCTTTGTAGTGGCACTGTATAATGTAATCGGGCAGCAGGAAGTTATTGCCGTGTAAAGAATTTAATCAGTATTTTGCCTGATCGAACGCTGTTATAAAATTATCACAAGTTCTAACAAATAATCAAATCAATCAAAAGATATAAGTATTTAAAAATCTATAATTATTACACAAATTAACTAAGTTGTTTTAAGGAGAGTTAAAGAATGGTTTCAGTTGGACAAGAATTATTAAACGTTCCCTTTGGTGAAATGATAAGAGAAATGGCCCTCGCTATTGCAGAGGGACAGATGGCCCTTGATATGAACTCAGTAAAAGTCGCGCAGGCACTCGCAGACACGGAACTGGAAGTAGGAAGCGTGGTGATGTACATTGAAGAAACTGTTGATGACGACGGCAATGTCACAGCAACTGATGTGGTTACTAATGATGCGCCCATGTCATTGCTCACCTATGGTCTTGAACCCAGGTTCTATGAATTTACTGAATCTATCATTGAGGTAAAGATGGCTATCTCAATGAAAAGGGAAATGTCGACTGAGAAAAAATACGGAAGGGAATTCAATTTAACGAACACAAGTAAAGTAAGCGGTAAGATTAGTACTGGTGGTTTGACCAGTTTTCTGTTCGGTAAAGCATCTACAAAATTTGAAAATACCACAACTGTGGCATATTCATCAACCTACGATGCAAAATACAATTCCAAGTATTCATTCAAAGAATCGGGCACAAGCCTGCTGCGTACCACATTAAAGCCTGTACCCCCCCCATCCAGAGTAATACCCACAGTAAAAGTAATCGAAGCATCCGCATAACAGTTATCTCCTCCCCATTTATTTTTTTTGGAGATACAATCATGGCCAATAGTAATACAAAGATAATCTCGGAAGTATTGGTAAATCCATTATCCAGGATAATCACAGAAGTCGGGAAATCCATTTCCGAAACACAACAGGCAATGGATAGAAATTCCATTGACACCCAGCTTGCTATTGATAACGATGAGATTTTGAGCCAATATGACATCCAGGCTACATGGCATCATATTCCTGAGGTAGAACTTGAACTCAAAATGGCACTCACAATGAAATATAAAGAGGAAAAGGATTCAAAGGGAGTAGTTCGTGGTTATCGGTCTAAATTACATGCAGCACCATTGAATGCATCATATAAAAGCTATCATGAATATGATGTGGAAGGGGCAAGTACTGTAAAAGCCAAATTTGTTTCAATCCCGCCTTCCAGCCAAATTGTGAATGAATAGATACAGGTACGGTAAGGATGATATGACTTTCATTACTAATCTTCGACAAAACCTGGAAAACCTACGGGCTGCAAAGGAAATTGATGAGACAAGTCTCATCGAAGTCCGCAATACCATTGATAATGTGGAAGTTGAGCTGCAAAACAAGGATACACTGATAAACGAGCTGAGAAATAATAACAATACTATCATATCTGAGAAAATCGTGCTCGAACAGGAGAACATTGTCCGGTCGAACCAAATTGCCGGATTGTTAGAGGAAAAAGCAAACCTCGAAAATAATATCCGGATACTCCAGCAAGAGCGAGCACAGATTCCATCGAGAAATCTGGTAACCACGTTCAGGCAATCCCTGGACAGCATGGCCGGAAAACTTACTGAACCAGAGTCAAAAGCAAACTACATTATCAGCAGCATGAATGTGAAACTAAGGACAAACCTTTCCTTAGAAGATAATGAACTCCAGTTCCAGCTGCCTAAGCCGGATGATATCATCCCTCCTGAAAATCTCAGCACGATTGAATTCACAATAAGATCAACACCTAAAGAACCTGATCTTTCTGAATATATTGAAGTACCAGACCTCACAGGAATGACCCTGGAAGAGGCAGAGTATGCAATAACTGATGCTGGTTTCAAACCGGGTACGACCAGTGAGAAGAATAGTAATTCACCTCAAGGTACGGTCATTGACCAGATGCCCTCAGCTTGCTCATTAGCAATGCCCGGGGCTGCCATTGACATAACTGTCTCGAAGATCATTTATGTGGAAATGCCAAATATCGTGGGGCTTGATATTGACAGTGGAGAAGAGGTTCTTATAAACAGCCAGCTTGAAGTGGGAGAAATTACAGAGCAATCATCAAAATCCACATCAGGAACCATTCTAATCCAAAGTATTGAGGCAGGAACAACCACATTGATTGGTACACATGTTGACATTATAATAGCAGCGAGAGAAACTGTAGAGGTTCCCGGACTTATCGGTAAAAAGCTGGATATGGCAAAATACCTGATACGTTCAGCAAAACTGAAACCTGGGAATATCGTAAAGCAGGTCAGTACTGAAAAAGCAGATGCGGTACTTGAACAGGACCCGTCAGCAGGTACAGCGGTTCTGGAAGGTGAATGTGTGGATCTGGTAATCTCTATTATTGAAGCCCTTAAAGTTCCGGATGTCACTGGAAAGCTCATCAATGAAGCCAGGACCATACTGGAAAACAAGGAATTGAGAATAGGAAGGATCATTAAACGCACAAGTACCCTGGGTACAGGTACTGTCCTGGACCAGAATCCAAAGGCTGGTACAGAGGTTGATGCAGGAATGCCATTGGACCTGGTAGTGGCAAACCAGGATATTGAAATGATCGAAGGTATCGGACCTGAAAGAGGTTCAAAACTGAAGGACATAGGCATCAATACCATCAAAGACCTGGCTGTTGCAGATACTGAAACTGTGGGTGAACTGGTTGGCAAAAGTACTGCAACGAAATTCATTTCCATGGCAAAACTCATTGACAGCGCTTCACAACTTGGCAGTTTGGGGATTGACAGGCAATCAGCCGAACTCCTGGTAAAGGCGGCTGGGATATATTCTGTTGATTCGCTGAAGAATGCAAAAGCCGGTGACCTGTACAATTTATGCAAAGAGGCGATTGCTTCAGGTAAAGTAGAGGTTCCCGTGGATTATTCCCTTAAACAGGATGCAGTGAATCGATGGGTTGAACTGGCACAATAGGATACATAAACCATGGTTTTTGAAACCTATTTGATCAGCCTTAATGATAGTATTTCTCCTACTGAAGTGGAACATATTCTTAAAACACTTACAAGTTTAGGCGGGAATGTCAATATGGTTGTGAAACGTAGTATCATTGCCAGTTTCGATAGTGCCCATGTGGATATCATCAAGAAAAAACCAGGCGTCAAACTGGTAGGCGGCATTAATTTCAAGGGACGAAAGGTAAGGAAGATCGTGAAAAGAGAGTCATGATCAACCGTGCTGCAATAATTTTATTATATTTCCGCCCCTATATATTCATCCTATGACTACTGATAATCTCACTATTACAGAAAAGATCTTTTCAAAAGCTTCAGGCAGGCCAGTCAGGGCCGGCGAATTTGTTATGGCAGACATTGACTGCGCTATGACCCACGATATCACCGGACCTCTGGCTGTGCAGGGTTTCAAGGAGATCATGAAGGACAAAGCCGAGCCAAAGGTCTGGGACCCTGACAAGATCGTGATCCTGTTCGACCACCAGGTACCTGCCGATTCGCTGAATGCGGCAGAGAACCATATCATGCTTAGAAAGTTCGCATCCGAACAGGGCATCACCAACTATGACGTCTTTGAGGGTGTGTGCCACCAGGTTGTGCCGGAAAAGGGCTGGGCCAAACCCGGTGACCTTGTGGTGGGCAGTGACAGTCATACCTGTGCTTACGGCTCGCTGGGAGCATTTTCCACAGGCATAGGAAGTACGGACATGGCTGCGGTTTTCGCTACAGGCAAGCTGTGGTTCAAGGTGCCGCAGACCATCAGGTTCGAGGTGAACGGACGTCTGCCTGATAAGGTGTACAGCAAGGATATCATCCTGCACCTGATAGGGGATGTGGGTGCCGATGGTGCTATGTATATGGCGGCAGAGTATGGCGGCAAGGCAATAATGAGCCTGGATATCAGCCAGCGCATGACCATCAGCAACATGGCAATTGAGATGGGCGGCAAGGCTGGTATTATCGAGCCAGACGCTACTACTGAAGATTACCTGAAAGAACGCATTCCCGGCTTCACTCTTGACTCCAACTGGAAGAGCGATGAGGGGTGCGGATATGCCGAGTTCCGTGAATATGACATCTCAGACCTGCCGCCCCAGGTGGCATGTCCCCATAATGTGGACAATGTGAAATCTGTGGAGGAAGTGGAGGGCACCCATATCGACCAGGTACTTCTGGGTTCCTGCACCAATGGCAGGTTCGAGGATATCAAGATCGCAGCCGACATCATGGGTGATGAGCCTGTGGCAAAAGGTGTGCGGCTGCTGGTCATCCCGGCGTCCCGCACCGAGTATATGAAGGTGCTGCGTGCTGGACTGGTCGAGCAGTTCATGGAGGCTGGCGCAATTGTTGAGAGTCCCTGCTGCGGACCCTGTATGGGCGGCAGTTTCGGGCTGCTGGGTGACGGCGAGGTAGGGCTTGCCACGTCTAACCGTAATTTCCAGGGCAGGCAGGGCAGTGCCAAAGCTTTTGTGTATCTTTCTTCTCCGGCCACTGCAGCGGCGTCTGCACTTACGGGCGAGATTACTGACCCGAGAAAGGGGTGACTGGGTGCTGGTGGTTTCATAGTTAGGGGGAAATTATGAAAATCTGTATTAACGGACGAAATGGAAAAACGGGCGGCAGGTATTTTGTACAGGCATACGGTAGTTAAGTCAAGGGTATAGTGACTGCAGGATGGAGGATTTCTGTTTAGATAATTGTAAAAGATTAAATTGAGTATATACCTATTATTATAGGCAATAAATAATTAAAATATTCAATAGCATTAACTATTTTTATAAAATATTTGAGAGCCGATAAATATTTACGGCATTAGCTTCATAATAGATTATAGGCTATGAAATTTTATGTAATTCAATATCTATGCATTATATTTTATAATTTCGTTATGCCTATAATTTGGAGAAATATAAATGAGTAGAATAAACGGATACACTCAAGAATGGAATAAGGTGTTAAAGCATCTAATGAGAATGTCTGATTTCCCAATATGGATTGAAGATGAAAAAAATTGGAAAACACCAGGAATGAGGGCGATGAAAGCTTATGTTGAGACTTTAGAAGGAAAGCGACTTCCTATAAAATGGGTTTGGAAAGAAATATTAGGTCCATTTGGAATAATACAGCAAGATTTATCAACTTCTCAAATAGAACTTTTTTTTAAGAATATTGGCTTTAGTACTGGAAGTTACGGAAGAAGTAGTAAATAGAAATCAGAAAAATCAAGCAACTCAGAATTAATAAATTTAATGATATGAAAAAGTCATATAAAAAAAAGCATTTTGGAATTGAAAATATGCCACCGAAACAGAGTGAAATTTTTGATACAATGAAACAATGTATATATGAAATTGAATGTTGTTTTATTAAAGATCCTTTTAAATATTTTAATGAAAAAGACATTCATTTTAAGCTTCAAGAATGTTTAAAGAAAAAAAATCCCAAAGGTCCCATCCATATCCGCCGAGAATATCCTGTTCAAGTAAAGGGGGATGAATATGGAGACGGACAAGAGAAGAAAAATAAAACTGCATACATTGATCTAGCTATTACGATGTTGAATGGAAATCAAGAGGAGCCTATATTTGGACTAGAGATGTTTCTTGGTAAGTTTATCGATGAAGGGCTTATGAACCTCAATTCACGAGAATATTTTCTAAATAGGAGCACCCAACAAGCAAAAACGGCAGTAAAGCATTTAGAAAAAGACTTATGGAAACTAAAAAAAGCAGTGCCAAATAAGTATTTCCTACTTTACTTTATTGTTCATTCATTCTATAGAAAAACATCTGGATACCGAAATGAACGGATTAAGAGAATTTCAGAAATAACAAATAAGCTTCGCAAAAATAAAAACATCGATCAGAATCGTCTTGTGATAATTGAGGTTATTTTCGAGAAGGGTGAAAGAACAAATAGAATTGATCTTGGATTGAATGATATTGGACCACCTGAATCTTTCAATGATGTTAAATTCCAATAAATTATTATAATTTATGAGAATCTGCTCGGATGCCCGGGACAAAGCGAAGCGGAAGTCCAAGGTCGTTGACTTTAGATGGTAGATTCATGCTCTGAAAGGTTATGAGAAGCCAAAATAACAATCTTCAAATTGAAATTCAGGGGCCTTTGGACAAAATTATTTTTGGATCCAATACGTTGCGGCTTTTTTTGACAGATTTATCGCAAAAAACTACCGCTATGTGTCGGCATTTTTGTCCCAAGTCCAAATTCAGGCGCATTTTTAAATACTAAAAACTACCTTTTTTGTACGATGCTTAAGGGCGAATCGTACAATATAGTACATCTGGATACTGAAGAAAAGAAGCAAATCCGGGAGCTCATAAAAAAATTAGCATCTGAAGAACGCATCGGTATTGATGAACATATCTATAAAAACAACAGGGCATATGATAGATGGGATATAAACCCTTTTCAGTTATTTGAGTTTATAAAGCAGATTTTGATAAATCCCGAGATAAAAAGAAAAGAACTGCATGATACTGAATATTTTCCAACAAGATACCTATGCGAATCGGAATTTAATGAGCATATCTATCATGTATTATAGGCATCGAAAAGTCAGATCAAGGTCTTATTGTTGTGATAACTTTGCTCAATCGAAAGAAAAAACGTACATTACGGAAGTGAAAATATGGAAAATAATGACGAGTTTGAGGAAGTATACGAAGATGTTGTAATAGAGAACTATGGCATTCCTATAGTTTTTACAGACGTTCTTGTAAGAAAGCACAAAAGTACGGGAAGAAATATATACTTCAATCATCCGGATTCCATACACAAAATAGAGAAAGGACTAAAATCAGTGCTTGGCATTGCACCCAGAGGGCATGTTTCATACAAAAGAAAAATAAGCGAGAATGGACAAGTACTACTGTTACGGCTCCCAAAGGAGCTTCGAGAGTCGTATCATATTGAAAAGGGTACGCAGGCTTCAATAACTCCGATCGGTGCAAAAAAAGCTATTATAGAGTTTGAATGATCATCAAATTGCGCCTGAATTGAAACGTTCAAAACTGCACATACGGTTCACTTGGTGCTTTTTCCACAGGAAGGCTGTGGTTCAAGGTGAACAGGCGCCTGCCTGATAAGGTGTACAGTAAGGATCTCATCCTGCACCTGATCGGGGATGTGGGTTCCTGTACCAATGGCAGGTTCGAGGATCTCAAGATATTAGCTGACATCATGGGTGATGAGCCCGTGGCAAAAGGCGTGCAGCTGCCAGCAATTCCCGTTTTGTTTCCAACCGCATTTTTTTGATCTTACTTATTGAATTTTTAGTCTTGCATTAAGTATGCAGAAAGTATAAAATGTTTTAAATACATATCAATGAATTAATATATTTTGAATTTTGCGAGGAAAATCACCGGAAATGCTATATCCACCAGTAGATGGGGGGTCAAAATCAAATTCATCATCACATAATGTTTCTTAAAATGCACATTGTCAAATTATTTATCAAGAAAATCGTGTGAAAGGGATTTTGAAACGCGGATTTGAGGATGCGCTCGGGGTAGAGGCGCGGCGCAGTGTGCTGACGGGGGCGGAGATCGAACTGCCGCAGCGTTTGAATGAAAAGCACAGGAGCAGGGACTTGATCTACAGGATGGAGGATAAGAGGCGGAGGCAGAGAAACAAACCGCAAGTACATTAAAATAGCATAACCATAATTGAACTACAACAACTCCGGAGGCACACCATGAGCTACGAAGGATACAAAGAGGGCAGACACAAATCCAAAGGCGGTCTCATCCGCGCATTCGTCAAGTTAGAAGGCAACCAAATCGAAGACATCGCATTTTCAGGAGACTTCTTCCTTTTTCCCGAAACCGCAATCGAACAGATCGCACAATCCTTAAAAGGTGCCAACGCCACTTCTGATTCCGTACTCTTTGCCGTGCGCTCGGTCTATGAATCCGAAGGTATAACAGCACCCGGGACTGCTCCCGAAGACTTCACGACATCCATCATGCAGGCAGTCGAATCGTAAGAACAGCGGCAGCATCCGGATATGAGCAGCCTGAACCCTGACATTGATACGCTTGACCCTGCTATCCAGAAGCGTATGCGTAAATCTAAACAGCAGTCCCTTGTAAAGTCAGGTAGTAAACTCAACATCTTCATCACATCGAACAACTTTCCTTCCATATCACTCACAGGCAGCAGGTGCCAGTTGAACTGCAAGCACTGCGGCGGCAGGCTGCTCTCCCGCCTGATCCCTGTGGGTCCGCCTGAAAGGCTAGAGCAGATTGCACGCAGTCTTGCAAACAACGGTGCCAAAGGTATGCTCATAACAGGCGGGTGCGACACAAAAGGAAAAGTCCCCACAGCGGCTGCGGCCCAATACATCAAAAGTATCAAGCAGCAGACCGACCTGATCGTGATCGCTCACACCGGATTCATTACACCTGACGAAGCGCGCGCTTTAAAGGACAGCGGTCTTGACGGCATCGCATTCGATGTGGTCGGGAATGCCGGTACTGTGCGGCGGGTGTACGGCCTGGACGTTACCGAGGATGACTACTTAAAAAGCCTTCAGGCTATTTCCGATGCCGGGATCAATATCTTCCCGCATGTGTGCGTGGGTCTTGATTTTGGTAAGATGTGCGGGGAACTTCGTGCGCTGGAACTCATCCGGCACATCAAAGCGACCACGGTCGTAATAACAGGACTCATGTCGGTTGCAGGCACAGCAATGTCATCGGTTAAACCCGACCCGTACGACTTTGCAGAGGTCTTCTGCCGGGCCTGCGAACTGTTCCCTGATATCCCGATAACACTCGGCTGCGCCCATTCGAGCGGGCGCGACCGCGAACTGATAGAACGGATTGCACTTGAGAGCGGTGTTTTTAATGTTGCACTTCCCACGCGCAGCTTTGTCAAATATGCACATGCAGAAGGGTACGGGATCGAGTATTTCGGCACCTGCTGCGGTGTCCTGCCGCAGGATTCGACCCGCATAGATGGGGATTTACATTTGAAATGACAGTTTCCTGCTTGAATTTCATATAATTTTATATAACTTAATAACAAAACAAACTAGAATGGCAAAAGCTGAAAAGGTCTTAATTGAAAACAAATTGTTAAATTCAATATTTAAAAAAGAATTTCTTGAGAGAATTTCCAAATTTGAGACAAAAATTTTTCCGATAGCCGTTGTATTTATTAACGAAATAAAAATTGATGGTGAAAAAAAAGGAATTCCAATTATATTATCGCACCACACCAGTGAAGAAATCAAAAAACAACAATTACACATTGAATCCCAAAACAGCGATATAATGGAATTTTTCATAAAGTTCATGGAGGAGGATTTTGATGAGTCTTGCTAAAACATTAAATCCAGAGACTTTATTTATCGATAATAGCAAAGTGGACAATGAGATATCTTATGAAGTTACGAAAGAATATAAAGTAACTGTAAAGATATCATTCGATAAAGAAGATATTATTCCATTTTTATTTTCTGAAATAACGAAATTAAAAGAGAAAGTAGAACATTTAGAAAACGAGAAATCACCAATCGCAGAGAACGCATTAATTAAATTTTGGGATAATGAATACGATAACCAGTGGAATGAATGTTAACCAAGGGGATATAATTCTAATTCCATTTCCTTTTTCAGATCTGTCACAAACGAAAAGAAGACCCAGTATAATTATTTCAAATCATGAATATAATTCAAATAATGAAGATGTAATTTGTTGTGCTATTACAAGCAATCCAAGAAATTATGATCAGAGTGTAAAGATTGTAAATGAAGATTTAGACAGCGGTAATTTGTATTATGAAAGCAGAGTAAAGCCAACAAAAATATTTACCTTAAATAAAAGAATGATAGTGAAAAAACTAGCACAATTAAATATTATTAAAAGTAAAGAAATTGTAAAAAATTTAACTAATTCTATTGAGATTAATGACCGTGTAGCCACAGATATAAACTAAACACTGAACATATGTCTTCATAATATGTTACCTTTTTTACTGTAAACCTCATGCCCCTTGAGATGCCCCGGATATGAACGTTAGCAAAATCCAGGCTTCGTGACATCTTACATCCATCTGCAGTCAAAAACTTTATAAAATATTTGAAAGTAAAATAATTTTTAATCAACCGATCATCAACCAATCCAGTGATCCATTATGCAAACCTCACCACTCACCAAAAAAGTACGCGCCTCCATTGGCACGCTCGGAGTGCTCGGTATAGAACTCGTGCTAATGGATGCGCCGCCTACAACCGCATATCTGCAGATATACACCGATAAGCGCTGTCAGGCAAACTGTCGCTTCTGCTCGCAGGCGGCGGGTGCTAATGGGGATATGAAACAGATCGCACGCGGACAGTACATCCCTTCAGACCTTGACGAAGTGGTGCGAAGGCTGGGGATTGCATACGAGCGCGGCTACCTCATGCGTGCGTGCATCCAGACCGCAATGTATGCTAAGATGTGGCAGGATACGACGTACCTCATCAGCCGCATTCGAAAAACAAGCCAGATCCCGATATCGCTATCCGTATTTCCGTTAAGTGATGAAAAATACGCTGCATTAAAGGGCATGGGAGTTGATGAACTGGTGGTCCCGCTGGATGCGTGCAGTCCTGAGCTGTTCAGTAGGATCAAAGGCAAAGAGGCAGATAGTATCTATAACTGGGATACCCACCTTGACGGTATCAGGCGCGCGGTTCGTATCTTTGGCAGGGGATCGGTTGGCACGCATCTTATCATCGGCATGGGAGAGAGTGCCAGGGATGCGCTCGGGGTAATAGATGTACTGCACGCTGATGGTGTTTATTCAGCACTGTTCGCATATACGCATCTGCCCGGAACCCGGAACGTGCCTGCAAACCTGAATGTCAATCACTACCGCACAGTGCAGTTAGGCGCATACTTGATCCGCAAGGGGTTGGCATCCTTTGAAGATATGACCTTCAGGGACGGGAAGGTGGTGGATTTCGGGATATCCCGTGCCAGGATATTGCACTATGTGGAGGTAGGGGATGCATTCAAGACAACAGGGTGCCCTGACTGCAACCGCCCGTATGCCACAGAGACGCACCATGAGACGTTCAATTTTCCAATGAATCCGGATGCGGATGAGATCAAGATGATAAAAGAGCAGCTTGGAATAGTGGAATAATGGTATCCACTTCAAATATAAGGTTAATTTAAAAATTATTAGACAGGATTAACAGGATCGACAGGATATACCGCAACGTCAACATCCTGTAAATCCTGTAAATCCGGTCAAAATACCATGCTTATTAAAATGGATACGAATAATGGAATTGTGAAATAGTGGAGAGACGACGAATGACAGCATCAGACGGCGGGGTGTACCTTGACCGTGTTCCGGAGAAAATAAAAGGTCTGGATATTAGCGAAGCAGCAAAAAAAGAGATGTTGAGATCCTTTAAGATCAGACTGGACTCATTTTCAAACACCATACTCTTTTTCAACGAGCCATTCACCCCGGTCTCAGTCACAGGCACCGACTGCGAATTGAACTGCAAACACTGCGAAAAACACTATCTTGAACACATGCTTGACGGCAGTGGCGGCAAGCTCCGTGCCGCAGTTGTAAATCTTGCAAAGAGGGGACGCAGCGGGGTCCTGCTCTCAGGCGGCAGCAAACTTGACGGCTCGGTTCCGACATACGAACTTTCAGATGAGATCAGGCAGATCAAGGATGACACTCATCTGAAAATGAGCGCCCACACTGGCATTATCACACAGGAGCAGGCAAGGTCCCTTGCCACATGGCTGGATATGGCACTGGTTGACTGCATCGGGAGCGATGCCGTAATCTCAGGGATACTGGGTTTGCCGAATACGGTAAGCGACTACGAGAACACGCTCAGGTTTCTTACCGATGCAGGGATACCCATCGCACCGCATATCATCGCAGGATTGAACAACGGGGCGCTTGACTGCGAGTTCAGGGCGATTGAGATGATCAAGAAATACGATCCGGATGTTGTCGTTATAGTGGTATTTATTCCCACAAAAAATACAGCTTGTGCAGATACACTGCCTCCTGCGCTTGAGGATGTTGTATCGGTGATCGCAAAGGCGAGGCAGGAATTCCCGCAAACACCCTTGTCCTTAAGCTGCGTGCGCCCTGGCGGGAGATACCGCTCCCGGCTCGATGAATGTGCGATATTGAGCGGGATCGACAGGATCGCAGTCCCGAGCCGGAGCGCGTATCAATTATGCGCTGAGATCGGGCTGGATATCCATGAGGTCGATAACATGTGTTGTTCCTATAATGTGGAGTTGTAAGAGGTGATTTAATGAAACTTGCAGCTTCATATCAAAACATCGAACTAATGGCGCCGGATGACGCTGCACTCTCGTTTTTCAAAAGCCCGTTTGCGGCACACGAGACAGGCAGCGCGGTAGACATCGCATACGGCGACTTCGGTTCGGCTGCGTACTCACCTGTTGACGGTGAGGTTGTGAATATCAGGGAATTCGATACTCCCACACCCTTCAAGGACCGCGATTTCAAGGAATACTTAACTGCGATTAGCTGCAAGGGGTTTATTGTAAAGATCATGCATGTGAAGCCGGATGTGGAAATAGGGGACCGCGTGCGCACAGGTGAAGAGTTTGGCACATTCATCAGAAGCGGTTACTACTATTTCTGGAACTTCCCTCACATGCATGTTGAAGTGCGCACGCCTGACGATTATGTGCGTGCGAGCAACAACATGCTGCTTGATGTGCCTGTTGGTGCGGTTAAAAAGGTTGGTTGTGGCATGGCTGAAGATGGTAATGTCTTTGGTTTTACAGGTGAAGTGGTGTTTTCCGATAGGCGATTTGCACTTATCGACTGCCCGGATCACAGTCGCAGCGGCGCTATCAATGGTTATGCTGTTGGCGGTTACCTGCTCGATGGATTCATCCCGACTGGTGAGCACGCCCTGCACAGGTTCGCTTTGATCGGTGAAAGCAGGACTGTGCCGCCGTTTGACACCTTTAAAAGCAGTGGGAACTGGCACATGGTACACTCATCCAGTGTGGATTTAAGGGTATCAGATGGAAAAAACCGCATGATAGATGCCGCCGGGGTATCGTTTATCTTATTTTTCGGTAAGCCTTTAATAAAATTAATTCCTACTCGGTATGGTGAATACCTGCCGCAGTGTGGTGAGACGCTTAGCATTCAAATCGAAACAAAAAAATGATGGTGTAGTAAGTAAAAGAGAAAAGCAAGAGGCTAATTCATGAAAGTTGAAGATTTTGAGTTCCCTGAAAATAGATTGTATTTAAAAACACATGTGTGGGTAAAGCCTCATGAGGACAGGTTTCAGCTCGGTATCACAGAACTTGGGCAGTCGCTTTCAAAAGAGATCGTACACATCGACCTGCCTGAAGTCGGCGAGGTGATTCCGAAGGATGACTTGATAATCGCATATGAGACAATCAAAGCTGTATCGCAGATATCACTTCCGTTTGAGTCTACTGTTGTGAGCGTCAATGAGGATCTCTGGGATGACCCGAACATTATTAACAGCGACCCATATAATATCGTCATGGTCGAGGTCAAGGGTGATCATGAGGGCACCGGCTTGATGACTGCCAGTGATGCGGCTGCGTATTACGGTGAATTGATAGCAAAAGAGCGGGAACGCTATGCAGGATATTAATTGCGTACATATGAAAACACACCAATGATCTATCTATAGATAAAGGAGGATAATTCAATGGAGATCGAAGGATACAAAATGCCTGATGACCTTCATTATACTAAAGACCATGTCTGGGCAAAGGTTGAGGATGACGGGAATGTGAGAGCAGGAATGGATGCATTCGGCGCCACCGCTGTCGGAACGATTGAGTTTATCGACCTTCCGGTGGAAGATGATGAATTCGAAGCCGGTGAAGCATTCGGGTCACTGGAATCCGCAAAATGGGTGGGCGGGCTTACCATGCCTGTTAGTGGCACGGTTATTGAGGTGAACGAAGATATCGAAGACGACCTTGAACAGATGGCAGAAGACCCGTATGAAGAAGGTTGGCTGATTGTGATCGAGCCATCTGATATGGAGACTGATCTGGAAAAACTCGTGCATGGGGATGATATTAAACCGTGGTTTGAAGAAGATCTTGCATCAAGATGATAAGGCAGATCTCCTTTGTTTTTTTATAGCAATTCACTTGATGCATGAACTTTATTGTGAAATAATAGCTAATCCAAAGAGCTACTGCTTTTTTATTTTTACTTCATTTACTTTACAGCCTGTAGTTCCATTTCTCTGATTCGTACTTAGGTAACAGTTCCTGCGCCATCTTTACCTCGCTCTCGCTTGGTTTTGAATCGATCAGTTCCACACCGAATATCTCCCCGAATTTGCGGCGTATTACTTTCTTGACCTCTCTCATATCCACTTTTTCAGGGAGTTCCTTATCCATCCATGTCATCCCTTCCTCAATAGAGGCAACCTGTTTATCGCTTATCTTCTCAAGCGGGATATTTGTGAGGCGAAGCATTTCCTTAATATCGAAATCCAGTAGTAGTGTACCATGCTGGAGTAGTTTTCCACTCCATCTGGTCTGCGCATTACCAGATATCTTCTTGCCGTCAACAACAATGTCGTTTATGGGTCTGAAAGCCGCATTCAAGCCGTACTCGCGCAGGGTCTCTATAAGCATGCCAAGTATCTGATGGTACGAGTCCGTAACATCGATCGGGAACCGTTTATCGTCTATTGTCCCGATAACACCATAGTTGATCTGCCGTCCCCGATCATCCGAATACGCGAAACCACCGCCGCTTGTGCGGCGTACGATCGTGTAATCCTTGCACCGCTCAAGGTTTAGTTCCACATCAGCCTTCTGGAAATACCCAAGGATGATGGATTTTGTGGGGTCCCAGAATATCAGGGTGTTTCCCTCATCGCATTTCAGGATGGCTTCGTTCATTGCCATCATATACCTTATGTTAACCTTTCCAAAATCAATGACCCGCCATTTTTCCATATGATCACCGGTTTCATTTTACGTAGATAATAGTATAACAAAGTTTCTTATTCTCGATTCCATCTTTTTATCAGAGGCTGAACAAGACTATTTCTAGCTCTCTTTTACATTGAGTGGGTATGATAGCCAAACTATTGGATTCTTCGCGCCATTTGCGGACTTTGCGGTGTTATATGATAAACTTAGTCGTCTTCATTGATGTTTAGATTAATTCACCGCAAAGGGCGCTAAGAAGGCAAAGATAATTTTATCCTCAACAGCTTAAATCGTGTAAATTTGCCCACACTATCTAGTGTCAAGTCAACATCAAAGTGTCAGATTATGAAGGGAATAGGGCACAATTCTAAAATCAAATTATTTCAATAATAATATTAGACTCAGATTTACACTGATACATTCACTTCCGCGGGAAGTGAATGCCTGCTACGCCTTAAGGGCGTGCAGGTTACTCAGATGCAACCTTAAATCTGCGTAAATCAGTGTAAATCTGCGTCTTAAAAATAACTGGGAAATGGAACAGTGTCAGATAATATATCTAGCGATATTGTATTGTTGACTTGACACTAGAAGAAATATCTATTTCTTCATCTTGCGTATAGCGAACTCACATGCCTTTGACAAAGGATCATAGGTCTCAGACACAGCAGGACAGTATGCAAATTCTGCGCCATAGAGGTCGTGCAGGTCCATATTACCTTTGATCGCAAGCGATATCAAATTCACCCGCGATGCTGCGCCTTCTTCACCGACTGCCTGACCGCCTATTATCCTTGCTGTTCTGGCATCTGCCAGGACCTTGACTGTGATTTCCTTTGCCCCTGGATACCACTCAGGTCTGGTTAAGCCGCTTGCCTTTCCGGCGACAACCTCATATCCCGCGGATTTGGCAAAGAACTGGTTAAAACCGGTTGCTGCAATTTCCATCGAACCAACGACTGAAACAAAGGTCGTAAGAGACCCGTCGTACGTCTCATATCCGCCAGCCGCATTCGCTCCTGCCGCGATCCCCTGGCGGTATGCAGTTGTTGCAAGCTGTGACATCCATGGTTTGTGGTTTATCGGGCTTACGGTCTCTACACAGTCACCTGCTGCGTATATCCCGGCAATGCTGGTCTCCATTTTTGCATTTGTCTTAATACCCCAGTTTCCAGGTTCGCATCCCACATCCTTTGCCAGGTCCCAGCTGGCACGTACACCGGATGCCATGATAACCATATCAGCAGGGATGCTTTTACCATTTACAGTTACAGATGTTACCCCATCATTACCTGAAACCTTCTCAACAGTGGCGCTCATCATGAGCTTGATGCCGGATTTCTTCAGTGATCTCTCTAGGACTTTTGCAATATCAGGGTCGATCGCTCGCGGGAATGCATGGGACAGCATCTCCACAACTGTCAAATCAATATTATGTGCTGCAATTGCGGCAGCAGTTTCAAGACCGATCGCACCCGCGCCGACTACAACGGCACAGGATATGTCCTTTGAGTAATCAACGATCTGTTTTGCATTTTCGGGGTTGCTTACCACAAAGACTCCCTTATTCAACAGTTCATGTGCACCCGGGATCGGAGGTATGAATGGAAAACATCCTGTTGCGATTATTACCGAATCGTAGGGAATGGTTTTTTCTTCGCTTGTTTCAATATCCACAGCAGTTACGAACTTGTTCCCGGAATCGATGGACACTGCCCTGTGCTTCAAAAGTTTGACCATGTTCATTTTTTCCAGCGGGAGGCTGTGTATGAGTTCATCGAACTCATCGATTACACCCTCCATCACAAAAGGCAGCCCGCATGGCGAAAACATGTCATACTCCTTCTGGTCGATTATCGTTATCTGCACATCGGGATTTACTTTCTTTGCAGTCTTTGCGGCGATAAAGCCGCTTACGCCAAGACCGATGATCACGATTTTTGTGGCTTTCATATTAGTGTAGTTCTCCTTTATTCCAACTGGCAAATTTGCTGTAAATTTTATCTGAAAGACATATTACAACTTTTTATAACAAAGTGTCTTCGGTTTATATTATGGGTCATTTGGCCGAGATGTAAATGTTTAGTTAATAAGTGGTGAATCGTAAGATTTTTATAACGTCAGGGTATGATTTATATCATAAAAACTATATTATTTGCACAACAGATTTGTCAAAGGTGTTGTTACACATGATTACATGGGATGGGTTTTACAATGACTGATGAACAGATCATCGAATCAGGGTTAAATGAACTTGCGCAAATCGATCCAACGACCGACCGAATTGAAAAATGGAAAAGTCAGCTAATGGATTATCAATTCAATCACGAATACACAGATGATATTTACATATGGCTTACGAATGTGCTGGCATTGAGGGCTGTGAACGATGGTAATTTTGGCGTTGGATGTGTTTTGATAGATGGGAGTGGAAATGTGGTTGTTCAAGGTCACAACGAAATTTTCAATCCATATTTTCGTAGTGATCGACATGCTGAAATGGTGGTTATGGATAAGTTTGAAGACACTCACCAAGATCTCACTGAACTGGAAGGCTACCAACTGTATTCGTCCCTAGAACCTTGTCCCATGTGTTTGGTACGGCTAATAACTTCAATGGTCAACAAAGTTTTATATGCAGCGCCTGATATGTCGGGTGGCATGGTTCACGAAATGAAAAGCGTACCTCCATTTTGGATCGAGTTAGGTGAGGGAAAGGTTTTTACTCAAGCTAAGTGTTCCCAAGAACTGATCAAAAGTGCTAATGATATTTTCCTTCTCAATGTCAACGAACTCTACGAAAAACTTAAAAATATGTAAAAATATATATAACAATATTTCCAAAAGAAAAAAATAAACCAGTAGAAATCCTACTGGTTCAGGATGGCTTCTGCTTCTTCCCTGTATGCATTCATCACGTACGGAATACCCGAGACCTTTGCAGCCTCTTCGGTCAGGCACATAACGTCTTTCCTGGAAATGGTGGACAGGTTAAAGTTCCTGCTGCCAGCCATCAACTGCTGTAGTCCGGTCCTGGTCTTCTGGCAGTAACTGTAGATACCCAGGGCTCCCAGCGGTATGTCCTTCACATCGCTGCCGAACCTGTCAACAAGTTCCTCATAATGGACAAATATCTCTTCGACCCTGCGCCCGTACTGGGACACCGTCTTGGGCAGGTCGTCCTCCTCGATCCATTTGGCGATGTTCTTACCCACCATGCCCGGTATCATCAGTCCGCGACCCATGCAGACTGCCTTCACATCAGGTGCGCCCATTGCAATGGCCTTGAATACGCCGTCCTCGCTTGAAAAACCGCCAGCCATTGCAAGATCAGGTACTCTCTTACCCTGTGCCTTTAACTTCTCTGCAAACTCGTAAACCTGGCTCTGGAGGTAGAATGTGGGTGTGCCCCATTCGTTCATCATAGGCCACGGGCTCATGCCGGTACCGCCCGGTGCACCGTCAAAGGTGAGCAGATCGATCTTTGCTTCTGAACTGTAAGCCATGGCCATGGCAGTCTCCACCATCGGGTATGCTCCAGTCTTCAGAGTGATGCGCTTGAATCCCAGGTCTCGCAGCCTGTCGATCTCTGCCATGAAATCTTCCTTTGTGACAAATCCCAGGCGGGAGTGCCTCTCGAACTCGCGTATGGCACCGATCTTATATGCTTCCCTGATATCGTGTGCTTCGGGGTCAGGAGTAACTACGTATCCCCTTTTCTTCAGTTCAACAGCCCTTTCGATTTCCTTTACCTTGATCTCGCCGCCGATACACTTTGCACCCTGGCCCCATTTCAGTTCAATGGTTTCCAGGTTGTGCTTACTGCCCACATACTCGGCCACACCCAGGCGGGTGTCCTCTACATTCATCTGGACAAGTATCTCGCCGAATCCCTCGTGGTACTTATTGTAAGTCTCGATCCTGCGGTCCATCTCAGGTGATTTGCTGATCTTGCCCTCAGCGTTTAGTTCCAGTTCAGGATCAATACCGCAGACGTTCTCGCCGCAGACCAGGGTGATGCCTGATATGGCTGCACCCACTGCGAAATGTTCCCAGTTCTTACGTGCGATCTCTGTGGAACCCAAGGCTCCTGTGAAGATGGGCACTTTCAGCTTGACCTTTTGGTCCCAGCCATATTCTGTCTCAGTATCCACGTTGGGGAATATTGCAGTATCCGGTCCCGGCTCTACGCCTTCGGGCAGGCCGAATGCTCCCACTGCATATCCCTGGATGTTCACATGTGAATAGTCGATCGGATAGTTCTTGTCTGCTCCTGAAGTGCTCTCGCCAAAGGGTCCGGGATACAATACTTCCCTGCCCCGAAATGTTGCCTTGAATATCTCACAGTTGCCTCTGCACCCGTCCACACAGCGGGTACATATTCCTGATACCGGTGCCACGTTCCTGGAACGGTTGGATGTCCCGGTAGCTTCATTTGCGTTTGGTGTTCTAAGATTCACGATTTTGCCTCCTGCTTATTATTTTTTACGGGCTTGGCTGATCATGATAAAATTCCCTGCCTAACCCACTCAACCCAGATCTAAGGTTATTGATCCAATTAGCCTTATATATTGGCAAATGTTGGCACATTTTTAATGAAACCTGTATTCTGTTGAAGGGCTGCAATTTTTTGGTATTATCAGGAATTTCCATGAATTTTTTGTTAGTCATTAATAGGTAGCCGACATCAGACTATAGTGTTATGATATATATTATTATCGTTCAAATTAGTAAACTACTAATATTAATTAAAAGAAGTAAATTGCCTATACCATTTTTACAGTTAAGTCTTGTGTAGATAAATTTTAATATTACTTTTAGACATAGGCTATCCTTTTCCTAACATCTGAAAAAAGGTTATATTTAAATAAGATATGGTCAGTAAATGGCTGACTATATCCGTATTGGCATAACTATACAAGGTGATATCTTATCCATATCGAGCCACACTATGTAGATCAGGTTATTTGCAATAGATACCAACCTATTTTTTTTCAATTATTTAGTATGGAACATTCTATTGCTTTTTGCAATATCCGATAACCAAATTATAGTAAGAAATTATAGTAAGGAAAATAAAATGAAACAGGAGGAATCAGATGACTGCTAACGAATCCAAACTGGATTCAATAATAGATGAGTATAATGCCGAACCAGGTTCGCTGATATCCATATTACAGGACATCCAGGCAAAGTACAATTACCTGCCTGAAGAGTCACTGGAATATGTGGCTCAGAGATTGGATATCTCCAGGGTCCAGGTCTTCGGCGTGGCTACTTTTTTCAAGGCGTTCAGCCTAAAACCCAAAGGCAAGCAGCAGATACACGTATGCATGGGTACTGCCTGCCATGTCAGGGGTTCGAAAAAAGTGCTGGAAGAACTGGAGCGAAAACTGGAGATCAAGGCAGGTGATACCACAGCCGACGGCGAGTATACACTTGAGACCGTTAACTGTGTAGGTGCCTGTGCCCTTGGTCCGGTGGTTGTGGAGAACGAAGAATACCATGGGGAGATGACACCCATCAAGGTCGAGAGTCTGTTAAACAGTAAATAGGTCTGAAGGTGAATTAATTGAAAGTAACATCGGTAAATGAACTGGAAGCCATTCGCAGTGAGATACTGGCCGGGAAGGACCTGGATAAGCCCTGCATTGCTGTTTGCGGCGGCCCGGGCTGTCTGGCAAATCAATGTCTGGAAGTGAGGGATGCATTTGTTAACGAGATAGCAGCAAAAGGCCTGACCGACAAGGTGGATGTCAGGACGACAGGATGCCATGGTTTTTGTGAATGCGGACCCATAGCATTGATCTATCCACAAGAGATTTTCTACCAGGGATTGTCCATAGATGATATTCCTGAAATAATCGAGGAGACGATTATCAACAACAAGACCGTTGACAGGTTGCTATATACTGATGACAAAGCAGGACAGCTTGTTGAGACTGAAGGCGAAGTTCCGTTCTATAAAAAACAGATGCGGCTGATTCTTGGCAATAACAGCAAGATAGACCCCCACAGCATAGAGGATTATATCGCCATCGGAGGTTATTCTGCCCTTGCAAAGGTGCTGGGTGGAATGCAGCCCATGGATGTGGTTGATGAAATTAAGAATTCTGGCATAAGGGGCCGTGGTGGAGGAGGTTTTCCAACCGGACGAAAATGGGAGTCCACCCGTAATGCACAGGGTGATATCAAATATGTCATCTGCAATGCAGATGAGGGCGATCCGGGAGCCTTTATGGACCGCAGTATCCTGGAAGGGAATCCACACAGTGTGCTGGAAGGAATGATCATCGGCGCTTATGCCATTGGCTCCAATGAAGGGTATGTCTATGTCAGGAACGAATATCCACTGGCGCTAAAGAACATCAACCTGGCAATTAAGCAGGCACGTGAAGCAGGTCTGCTGGGAGATAATATACTGGGTTCAGGATTCAATTTCGACCTGAAGGTCAACCGTGGCGGCGGCGCGTTCGTATGCGGTGAATCCACTGCACTTATGGCCTCACTGGAAGGAAAGCCTGGTGAGCCAAGAGCCAAGTACATCCACACATCAGATAAGGGACTCTGGGACCGCCCGTCCAGTCTCAACAATGTGGAAACCTGGGCCAACATTCCCCTGATCATTAACAACGGCGCAGACTGGTATTCTGCTATCGGTACCGAGTCCAGCAAGGGTACCAAGGTGTTCAGCCTTGTCGGCAAGATCAACAACACCGGCCTGGTGGAAGTGCCAATGGGCATGACACTGCGTGAGATCATCTTTGATATTGGCGGCGGCATCCCTGATGGCAAGGCGTTCAAGGCCGTCCAGACCGGCGGGCCCAGCGGTGGGTGCATACCCGAATCGCTCATCGACCTGCCCGTGGACTACGACCGGCTGACCGAAGTAGGGTCCATGATGGGGTCCGGCGGTATGATAGTGATGGACGAGGACACCTGCATGGTGGACGTGGCACGGTACTTCATCAACTTTTTGATGGAAGAGTCATGCGGTAAATGCGTACCCTGTCGCGAGGGACTGCTGCGCATGGGCGAGATACTTACAGACATAACAGAGGGCAGGGGCAGGATGGAAGACCTTGACCTGATACAGGACCTGTCCGAAGTGCTGAAGGACGCATCCCTGTGCGGTCTGGGCCAGACAGCACCGAATCCGGTGATGTCCACCCTGAAGTACTTCAGGGACGAGTACGAGGCACATATCAAGGACCACAAATGTCCGGCAGGTGTGTGCACTGAACTTATTACATACAATATCGATGCCGGTAATTGTACAGGCTGCGGCCTGTGTCTTAAGAAATGTCCGGCAGAGGCCATTACAGGAGAAACGAAGCAGCCCCATGTACTGGATACTGGGAAATGCATCAAATGCGGCATCTGCTATGACGTGTGTAAGTTTGATGCCGTTAGAAAGGAGTGATCCGGATGTCACAAAATTCACAAACACCACGAGGAGAAATGGTGAAGATCATGCTGAACGGTGCCGAAGTGCAGGCAGATCCTTACTGGAGCCTGCTTGAGGTTATACAGTTCTACGGGATAGATATCCCCACGCTATGCCACGACGAGGGGCTTACACCTTACGGTGTATGCAGGCTCTGTGTTGTTGAGATCGGTAGCGGGGATAAGACCAAACTTGTCGCTTCGTGCATGCATCCGGTATGGGAAGGACTTGAGGTGCGAACCCACAGCAACAGGGTGATAAAGACCAGGAAGACTATTCTGGAACTGCTTATTGCACGGTTTCCAATTTCAAAGAAATTGCAGGACATGGCTGCATTGCTGTTACTAAAATAGGTCAGGTTCGAACCCCTGAACGACGACTGCATATTATGCGGGTTGTGCGTGCGCATGTGCGAGGAACAAATGATGGCCAAGGCCATCGGGTTCGCTGGCAGGGGTCCTGACCGCTACATCACCACACCTTTTGACATGAATTCTGAGGATTGCCGTAAGTGTGGTGCCTGTATGTATATCTGCCCGGTCTGTGAACTGCGGTGCCAGGGACCACAGGCAGATACCGTGCTGTGCAGCGGGTGTATCAATACCGAGCCGGTGTGTGCCCCGGATTATGGTGATGCTATGTGCTTCATGGTACCGTGCCTGTCATGCGTGAAGGGACCTGAGGATGTGAAATAACTGGAATATATCTTGAATGAATTTATCTGGATAAATTGAATAATTTGATAATAAAAGTCATTGAACACAAAATTTGGAGGAAAAATATGTCATTAACAAGAATAAATGCAACAGCTGCAACGCTGACAAAGAACAGGACCGAAGATTCGGTAAGCCCTATCAGCGGCATGTGTACCACCTGTGTGGACGGGTGTATCGGCATGTGCGAGATCGGTAAGTCAGCTTACCGCGGACACGAGGTCATCTACCCGCAGCCGTATGGGATTACTACCTCGGCATCTGAGAAGGACTATCCACTGGATTTGAGCCATTTCAATATTATGGGGACGGCCGTGGGTGCCATTGGCATCGAGGCAGACAGCGATAAGGCCATTTTCCCGAATGTGGACCTTGAGGTAAGGATCGGTAAGGACAAGGAAATCAAACTGAGACTGCCCTTCATCATCCCGGGTCTCGGCAGCACTGCCGTGGCCAAGAACAACTGGGACGGGTTAGCCATCGGTTGTGCCATGGCTGGAGTGCCCCTTACCATCGGCGAGAACGTTTGCGGTATGGACCCTGATTCCGTAATTGAGAACGGACGTGTAGAACATTCACCCGAGCTGGCCAACAGGATCAAATTGTACAGGGATTGGCAGATGGACGGATACGGTGATATCATCTTGCAGGCCAATGTGGAAGATACTGTCTTAGGCGTGCAGGAATACGGACTTGTGAAACTGGGTATTGAGACTGTTGAGTTGAAATGGGGACAGGGTGCCAAGGACATCGGCGGCGAGGTCATGCTGAACACACTGGAAAAGGCACAGCTGCTGCGCAGGCGCGGGTATGTGGTGCTGCCTGATCCATTGGACCCGGACGTGATCGATGCGTTCAATGCGGGAAGTTTCCATGAGTTCGAAAGGCACAGCCGGATCGGCATGGTGACCGAAGAGGGGTTCATGGACCGTGTTGAAGAGCTGCGAAATCTTGGTGCCAAGCATGTCTTCCTGAAGACCGGTGCATACAGGCCCGCTGACCTGGCAAGGGCAGTGAAGTATGCCAGCAAGGCCGAGATCGACCTTTTGACTGTGGATGGTGCGGGCGGTGGTACAGGTATGAGCCCCTGGAGAATGATGAATGAATGGGGTATGCCGCAGGTGGAGATATACTCCCTGTTGCACCAGTACATTAAGAAACTGGACGACCGCGGTGAGTATGTGCCTGATGTGGCTGTTGCAGGCGGTATCACGCTTGAGGACCAGGTTTATAAGGGACTGGCGATCGGTGCTCCGTACAACAAGCTTATTGGTATGGCAAGAGGTCCGCTGGCGGCTGCCATGGTGGGTAAGACCATCGGCAGGAAGATCAATGAGGGGCATGTACCTGTGTATATCAGCAGGTTCGGCAGTAGTATCGAGGAGATCTTTATCGCCGCACCTGAACTGAAAAAGATTTATGGCGACAGGTTCGCTGATATCCCAACCGGTGCTATTGGTGTGTATACGTACTTCCAGCGGCTGGCCCAGGGTATGCGCCAGTTGATGACAGGGAACCGGAAGTTTGCTCTCCAGTATATCGAGCGGGATGATATTGCAGCTATTACGAGAGAGGCTGCCGAAGTTTCAGGAATTCCACATGTAATGGATGTGGATAAAGACGAAGTAGAGCAGATCCTGAACGCCTGAACTTTTCTGTGAAGTGTATTAGCCGGCCGGAGATGCCTGGTCGGCTCTTTTTATTTAATCAAAATTGCCCTGAATCCAGTTACATCTTACATCCACTTTAGTATATCCATGTTGTATTAATTTTGAGCTTTTGATTGGTCGTAAACCTTGCCATACATACTTGCTGCCACAACTAATATGTAGAATTTACCTAATAAAAATATCAGCCAGCCAAAAAATGGAACACTGGCTATCATGCCCAAAATGAAGAAAAGAATGAACACCACAACAATTACTATCAGGTAATCCCTGAGAACTGATTTGATCCTGGACAGTAATTCCCCGATATTGAAGGCTGCACCTATGGAGTCTTCTTTGATATACATTGACAGGGCCATGGGAAGTATAAAGCTGGAAATCAAAAGTAGTAAGATGCTTACTAAAAAACCTCCCATTGCAGCTCCAATAATTTCCAGGTCCATAGTGCTGGTGGAAATTGCACTAATTACAAGTCCTCCTAAAAATAAAGACGTTACAATGACCGGTACAAGAAAGTAAATCGTGCAAATTATGAATACGATCAAACCACTGATGAACAGATTACCCCAATCGTCCCATTTTGGTAATTCTGGAGTGTCTTCACTGGCTGCTTTTAGCACTTTCATGTAATATCCATATACAAAAAAATTGATGATGGGTACTGTTCCAAGGAAACCTCCTATGAGGACTTTTGGAATCCATTCATTATCCGTAGAAGGGAATTTAATTTCTTTAATTATATCCATTTGAATCCCCCTTAGTAATATCAATACATGTGATTATTGGATGATTAAAGTTATTAATGGTTAATCATTTTATATTGTATAAACTTTATTACCTCAGAAATAAAAATCAAAATTGTAACACTTGATTTTTTGTTTCACCGTATTATTTACTCAACTCCAAATGACTGGTAGGTCTCTACACTTGCCGTAATTTGCTGGATTGATAGTGTATTTCCACAGGGGATTTTGATGTAAGTTGTGCCTTGGTGTGGAAAATCAACGAAATTAGCGCTATTGCTGTTGATCTTAATAACTATACCCTGCAGCTCTGTTGCGGTTGGGTGTGCCGTTGAAACATTGGACTTATTAAAAAAATTGACTTGTTGAAGGTGTGTTCATGTGTAATCGGTTAAGAGTAATATTGTGATAGAAGACGGATTGTACAGATGACACGGATGCGCGCGGATACGAAAATAAATCCGTGAAAATCCGTCTAATCCGTGTTCTATTCAAACTAAATTGGTCAATCATAAAAAATCATTGGTTATTTGGAAAACAATCCATATCGAGCCAGTCAAACTCCTTAACCGATGACTAATGAAGGTGTGTTATACTGCAACGTTTGATATTATTCTATTTTCTCAAATTCAGTATCCTGATAGCCAGCAGTGCAGCATTGACCCCATTATCGATCCCTACACTGGCAACAGGCACACCTTTAGGCATCTGGATGGTCGAGAGCAGTGCATCAAGACCTCCAAGTTTGCTGCTTACAGGCACGCCGATAACTACTTTTGAAGTCCTGGAGGCAATCACCCCTGGAAGGGCTGCCGAAAGGCCGGCAATGGCAATGAAAATATCAGCATCTGAATTTTTCAGGTATTTATCCAATTCTTCCGGATTTCGGTGTGCTGAAATTACCTGTAGGTCGTACTCTATGTTGTCATTTTCCAATATTTCTATGGCACCTTTGGCAATGTGCCGGTCAGATTCTGAGCCCATGATCATGGCAACGTCTGTCATGCTCACCACATAGGATTAAATCTATATTAATTAACCGATGTAACCAGGTAAACAAGAAAATCTCCCCTTCAGTCGGATTAACTTGTGTACATGATCTTATAGATCATATAATGCAAAAAAGCTGGAGCAAGTTGTACTTAATGTAAAAAAAAGGGATCGACAAGCTGTCCCAAAACCAAAATTGACATCATTTGATTTGTATACATGCTTTTAGTTTTGGGGCAGCCTGTAGGAGGAAGGATAATCGTTATTCTTCAATTTCGACTTCCATTATGGAAGTATCTTCCATGTGCCTGGTGAACATTGATAGCCAGAGACCCTGTTTGCTGTATAATAATTCACCCTCATTTGGATATGCTGATTCGGTTATTTCCTGGGAATAGATATCCTCATCCGATTTAACAGAGTCAACAAAGCAGAGATTTACATCACCGTCTTTCCCTACATTCAGCGTGATCTTCACCATCTTTTCAAGTTCAGTATTTCCTCCAATCTCCATTGGAGCCGCTGCCATATATCTTAAACTGGATTTCATTTTATTCACCAACTTTGTATACTAATATTTATTCTACAAACTGACAATCGAGGTAATGATATACTGCTTTTGAAATGGCCTCCTTCGTGGAAGATTCGCCCGTTTTTATTTTCAATGTAATAATATCCTCTTCTGGCAAGACCGATTGAACATGCGTTATTTTCATTTTGACCACCTTTTTTTTATTTTCTGATTGTCATCTGGTAATGCTAAATACCTCATCATCATTAGCATTATTATAATGATGAGTACGTCATATTAGTATAAATAGGTTATTGAGAATTTGATGAAAAATAAATTGAGAAATGAGAATAATTTTTATGTAAGTTAGAACGGTCTTCGTGAACTTGCACCACATTCCAAACATTAGGCAATCACTCGACTGCCTCTTATTTTTACCCTGCACATTGCGCCAGGGATAAGATAAGTACTCCATCCTTTGCACACCTTGCATTTGAGATGGGCTGGCAGCCTGACTCGGTGGCGTACACCTATCCTGCGAGCTAAAAAAACATACCGTTTGCTTAAACAAGGGTCATTATCAAAGGATTCCCTACCAGGTTAAACACCCTTGCCATTGTCTACGCTGCCATATCCTGCATCCATAACTTCTTGTCTTTGCGACACATCTGACACCCAATTATGCATACACCAGATAAAAACTTAGATAATATGCCTGCCGAACCGGAATTGATATAATTCACAGCAACCCGGCCCTCCACCAGCATATACCTGTCAGATTCTAACCCCATGATTGTGGCAACGTCCATCATACTCACCACATAGGATTTAATCGGATCCATTCAAGATCGTTTGGGTAAATTTTCATTATTTAAGCTGCTGGATAAAAGACCCCAGACCATCCATGTAACC
>JAAXOC010000088.1 GCA_014237145.1 ANME-2 cluster archaeon | reverse complement strand
CAATTAGTGATGGTATTATTCGTAACTGATAAGAATTCAGCAATAGCTGAATATTTCCAACCAAGATACATGAGCTTAAACGCTTGAATGCGCTTCAGCACTTTAACAGACTTGGTTTTCGGCTCAGCAATTTTAAGTTGTTCATATTCTGCATCTGAAATGCTAACTCGTTGAAATGGTTCACCTTTTCTCATATACTATATAGTGCAGTCATAGTATATAAAAGTTACAAAAAATAGAGACCGTCACATTACATGTTGGTATTATCAAACTAACCGCAGACGAACGCCGATAAACGCGGATATGCTACCTGAAAATCTGTGTTCATCTGTGTTTATCTGTGGTTTAATTAAATTCACCAACACGAATTGTAACGGTCTCCTCTATAGTTATACTATAAATACAATAAAGGAAATCTTTAATTGGAGAAAAAGGATAGCAAAACCCATAGAATTCGGATTGATACTGAAGGACGAAGATGCCAGACAGTTCTGGATGGATAAAAAAAATCCAAAGGTTACCAGAGAACAGGTGGACATGTTCAAGGAAGCCAGGCAAATACATAAATGCAATTTTAAACAGTAATGGAATCCGAACCATTTTTTGTAGATAAACCTTCTATTGTGCCTTTAACAAAAAGGTACGATGTAACTTCTTTTACGTCCACAAATGCCGAACTTAACGACTTTTTGATAAATGATGCCCTGGATGACCAGGACGAAATGAAGCAGGACAAATCTCTGCTGCCTTAATAAGAGTATTACAGGTTTTTTCACTATTGTTGCCGATACCATTGAGGTCCAGGCCATTGATGAAGCAGATGGCATTGACGGTTATCCGTATCATAAATACCCAAGTATCAAGATTGCCAGACTGGCGGTTGATGAAACTTGAGAGAGGCGGGGTTCGGCAGGTTCCTGGCTGCTATCGGGCTGGCACTGTCAGTGTCTGAGATTATAGGCTGCCGGTACCTTACTGTGGATTCCAAGCCTGGGAGTATGAGTTTCTATGATAGGCTGGGGTTCAGGGCGGTGGAGAGGTACAGGCAGACTGATTTTCCTAAAATGTACATTGATATGCGGCCTGTTGTGGAAAGGATGCAGCCGGAAGAATCTCTTTCGGATTTTGAGGTGTAGTACTGTGTCAGTATAGGAATGGATGCTAAAAAGGACCTGCGCGTGGATATGGGAAAGTATTTTCCGTAACCGAGACCTTGTGACAGGACGAAGGCATCCACGATTCTGCCCCGGTGGGGATGCTTTATTGTTGTACCGGATGTGACGGCACGTTATGGAGGTGTCCTGACCAGCCTGGGAAGTATGGTGAAGGGTGGGTTGGAGCGGGAGCTTTGAGGAGATATGGACGGGGGGTTTTAGGAGATATAGGGGAGAGGGTGGTTCGTGAGGATGAGAGGTGTGTGGTTTGCTATAAGAAGAGTAAATGTGGTAGGGGATGCTAGGTGATGAGGGTGTGTGATCTGCACTGTATTGAGGTAAAGGAGAAGAGTATAGTAATAATATCAGTCTAAAGATACCTTTAATGATCATAGAATTAAATATTTCTTAGGATTGTTCGAGTATTAATTAGAAACTCTAAAATACTTAGAACGAAAATTAGTAATAATATATAATTAATTTGTACTATTATATCAATTAATTAATTAAAGATGGGGAAAAAACATGAAATATTTCGAATGGAATGACCTTATAGCAAGAAAATTCTTTAATAATGAAATGGCAGGCCGAGAAGTATTAGTTTATGTCAATAAAGAAATGATAGAACAGTTGGGGATGGCAGCAGGTGCTGATGTTGAAGATTTTATTCAATGTATTAAAGTTGGCCCAGATTGGATCGAAAATGGAGGTTTATGCCAGAAAGCTCTTAAATTATTTAGCAATTGGAGAGATTATGAACTGGAGTATCCACCATATATAGCATATTTAGGATTTTTTGTCCTTGCAGCAACCACTGAAGGGGATTTCAATCAAAAAGCTTATTACCCTAGATTTTGGGAATTGCTGGGTGAAATCGATAAGTCTGGCACCCCGCGACAGTTTGGTAAAACTGAAATATTGTGGGAAGACCTAGAAAAATGGAGTACTGAAGACAAGCATGAGGAATGGGGGCGCTTTACTGCACGTATACGTGGGGGCATGAAGCATATTGGACGTCCATTATCTCAGACCCTCTTTTCAGACAGTGAACGAAAATATTTGCCTTTAATATTTGATAAAGCTGAACTCGATCCGACCGATAATCCCTCTGATGATGTGATGACACGAATACTACAAAAATACGGAGAAAATATATTCGCAAAGCGCACACTACGCCTTTTGGATAGTTCACAAACCGAGAATACTGAAATGAAAAATGCACTAATAGAATTCGTCCTTGATGAACTCACTGAGTGGGATGGTTCATTACCGGACTTTTTATTAGATAATCAACACTCTTCACAGCCTCACCAACAAAATTCTCGTGTAGGACTACGAATATGCCTTGAACTTGACAAGTTCTCAGGTGTGGTCACTTCGACATTGAGACTTAAGGTTAATAGATCATTTCCTGATGATGGGCTTAATTTTGAATATCAGGGTGAATTATATTCATGCGTGGAAACTGCCCCGCCCAATTGGTCAACGAAACTTAAAGGAGTACTACACAGTCAGCCATTTGATGCTGCAACAATTGATTGGGGAAATGGTGCTAAATTTGAGGATAAAGAAAATAAGTTTATTGCACGACTCAAAGCAAATCCAGTAAGGCTTTTTTTGCGAGGGAAGAGAGAAAGACTTCCTGATTGGATTGAATCGCAACAGCTGGAGAGGGGGTGTGAATTTCTAGTAGCATGCCATAGTAGTATAGCTAATAAAATACGGGAATGGGGCGACATATCATGTGAAGAGTTTCACGAAAAAACATCAAGTGGGCTCCCTCATGAGTGGTTGTTATTCGGTGGCAAGGATGGACATGCCTCATGTAAAAGTATTGATGTGTTAACCCTTTCTAAACTTTTAAAATTACGCCTATATGGGGGTATTAAAATTGGTCGGAGCAATTCTTTTTTAAGTTATGGACCGCCGACTATCATCTTAGAAAGAGGGTATGGTAACGAGCAGGTCATGTTAGATGGGTGTGAGCTTATACGAAACGATACGACTATACCTCATTGGGATCTTCCAAGTGATACACAAATAGGGAGTCCATTGATTATCGAAGTGTTTAATGAAAACGGAACTATTTTGAAACGACGTAGAATCGAATTAAAGGAACCAGAACTTCCGGCTGATTTCAAAGACACACCACTGAGGGATATGTCTGGCAAGATATTGATTAATGATATTTCAGTTCCATATGCAAGTGGTGCCATTGTTGCAGGAATTGATCCATCGAATTGGGGCGTTTTTCCACACACACTTCCTACCTACTTATCAAAAACAATCGTATTTTTAGGGAACAAGCCTGGTGAAATTGTAGAATGGCCAAATGAGAAAATGCCAGAAGACTGGCATCCTGTGTGGGCAGTCGCAAAGTCTGGAAAGGATAGCTGGAATGTTCATTTTTGTGGTCAACTTGGTATCACAGAAGATAATTCCAAACAAGATTTTGCTTCACCTGATACGAGAACTATAAAGCGATGGAGGGAAGCTGTCTGGAATAGGCGTAGGAGGACAAATGCTCCAAAAATTAAAAAAATCAAGGATATGTGGATAAAATGCCAAGAGGTTGCAAAACATGTCTGAACTCCTTTTACAAACCATTAGTACATTTGGCAATATGAATATTGACAAGTTTAATACTGCCTTTAATGGATTGAGTCAATCAATGATGATGTCTAATCGAGAAGTTGACCTGAATTATGTCCGACGCCAAACTATCAGGCTTTTCGATTCACTGGGTCATTGTGATTTCGATTTTGATAACCGCCGGGTTTTCGCCTGTTCACCTTCTTTAGTAGCATTGCCGACATCTGGCCTCCCTAAAGCGATATTGACCGGGGCCAGAGTTCCATCATTAATTAAGGATATAAAAAATTTCGTGCGGACAAATCGTGATTCAATTTCATTTAGCGAAACACAACAGAACAACGAGTACCTTTTTTTGCCTTCAGCCATCTACATAGAGGCAGTTGACTATGAATACATAAAAAATGTATCACTTGCCACTCAAATATATCATTATCTGGAGACACCTGTAGCATGGTCTTTGGCTAATTTTTCAGTCGGGATTAAAAATATCATGGAAAATCTTATCTTTGAACGTAGAGATGATATTAACTGGAAGAAACAAACTTTTTCTACTGATTCACTAACATTTTCGAATCGTAATTGTGATAATATTCAAAAACTCGTTTCCTATGTCAATCCTGTGAACCAGCAAAGAAAGCACTGGGTGTGGGATAATAACCAGACAGCTGAAGTGGATCGTGATTGGGGAAGATATATTATTCTTGCATCTCAAAAAAAGAATGTCATGATTTATGATGAACGGTATCATCGATTAGCTGTGCCGTCAACGGTGCCTCTCCCCCGTTTTTTGGCAAGAGCTGTTACACTTTGTACCGGAATGGCTCCAGTACCCGCACCAATCGGCGAAGAACCTATAGGAGGATTACCTGCTGGACATCAAATGGATATTTATTATGACGTCACTCCGCCTATTGCTAAAATGATTTCAAGAAAATTATCACAAGATTTAGTACCGCACAGTATTTCGTCTGACAGAAAAGGAGTGATATCATGAAAGATCAAATAGGTGCATTTGATACAATAAGAGATAACTTTATTTTATACATAAAGACCGCGTTTGGTACTCGTTTTCCTTACATAGAGGATGAAAGGGAAGCACTTCTGCGGGAACCAAGGGTTATGTGCCAGGAACCGTGGATTGAACCGTTGCCAGTGTATCAAAAATCCGGAAAGACTATTTCAAGTTTAGCAGAAGAAGATCTTTCAGGATTGAATGAGCAGGAAATAACTGACTTTAAGTCTTTAGTTTCGTGCGGTTTGTTCAAAGACTACGAACTACATGCCCATCAGGCCGAAATGCTTAAAAAAACACTAGACTGCAATAATTGTATTGTTACCGCAGGCACAGGTTCAGGCAAAACTGAATCATTTCTTCTTCCCCTTTTTGCCTATCTTTCCCGCGAATCATCCAAGTGGGAAGCTCCAGGCACTCCAGACTCCCGTGTCAATAACTGGTGGAATGATACGCAATGGCAGAATTCCTGTATCGGTGATAACAAACGAATTCAGCACACTTATAGAATTCCTCAGCGCGGTCATGAAAAGCGTGAAGCAGCAGTTCGCGCACTTATTATTTATCCAATGAATGCTCTAGTTGAAGATCAGCTTACTAGGCTTCGAAAAGCTCTCGATTCAGATGATGCCAGAAAGTGGTTCCAGAATGATCGGCAAGGGAACAAGATATATTTCGGACGTTATAACAGTAGCACACCTATTCCAGGACATGAATTCACAAAACCTGGCAATCCAGATAAGAAGAGAATAGAAAAACTTACTAAATCTTTGAAGGAAATGGATTATGCTGCGAAAGCTGCCGAAAAACATTCCTTGGAAACTGGTGAAAATGATGCTAAATTCTATTTTCCAAGACTCGATGGTTCTGAAATGCGTTCCCGCTGGGATATGCAGGATTCACCACCCGACGTGTTAATAACAAACTTTTCAATGTTGAGCATTATGCTCATGCGCGAAGCAGATGAAGCAATCTTCGAGAAAACATGACAATGGTTGGCTGGAGGGGAAGAGAGAGTATTCCACCTGATTATCGATGAACTGCACCTTTACCGGGGGACAGCCGGCGTTGAGGTGGCATATCTTTTGAGGTTGCTGCTGCTCCGTCTAGGCCTTACACTAGATCATCCAAAATTACGCATCCTTGGGTCTAGCGCATCTCTAGATTCTAATGATCCAAAAAGCCGTAAATTTTTGCATGACTTTTTTGGTGCATCAGCGAATAGTTTTGAGATAATAGAGGGTCGTAACCAACCGATTCCACCTGTTACCGGCTATACTTTTTTGCCACCAGAACCTTTTATTACATTCGGTAAAAAAGCACCGGATTTTCCTGAGGATGCCTGTCAGAATACAGCATATTCTCTTGGTTATAAAGGAGATGTGCAATCAGGGAAGTTGGCTTTGAAAGAACAAATGGAATCGGATGATATGTGCATTGCCTCCAGAATGCTGAATGCATGTGAGTACGAAGGAACTACCCGTGCCGTTTCTCTTAATTACTTTGCATCACGACTTTTTGGAAATGATCAAAATAGACGTGAAGCTGTGCGCGGTCTTCTTGCAGCCCGTAGCATATGCGACACTATCGGGCAGGAATCAACACTGCCTTCATTCCGGCTTCACTGGTTTTTTCGCAATATAGAAGGACTTTGGGCATCGACCAAGCCACCTGAAAATGCAGACGATGGCAGGCCTGTGGGGAAACTGTACCCATCCTCAACAATCGTTAGTGATACACATATTAGAGTGTTAGAACTACTCTATTGCGAACACTGCGGTACAGTTTATTTCGGTGGAAACAAGCTATATCTTCCGGATGGTGATATTGAGATATTATCTTCAGACCCAGACATAGAAGGAATCCCCGACAGGCAGGCAGCACGGTTTGTGGAACGCCAAACATATCGAAATTTTGCTGTATTCTGGCCATGTGGCGATTCGAATTTTAATAAAGGGGCAGAGAAATGGAATCAGCCCAATTTAAGCAAAAGCGACAAAGAAAAAGGATGTTGGAATGCTGCAAGCCTCGACTCACGCTCAGGGAGGGTTCGACTTTTGCATGAGGAAGATCCAGAATATTGGGTGAAAGGGTATGTTTTTCAAATAGGCTCTATAAGCAGAAAAAGCTTCGTAGAGACTGAATCAAAAGATTCTTTTGCTGCCCTCCCTTCAGTCTGTGCTTTTTGTGCAAAAGACCACTCTGGACGCCAGCGAAGATCACCAGTCCGCGGGTTTAGGACTGGTTTTTCAAAGGTTAGCCAGATATTTACAAAAGAGCTTTTTTACCAGCTGCCAGAAGAAAACCGCAAACTTTTAGCGTTCTCTGACAGTCGCGAAGACGCTGCGCAAATTTCAAACGGTGTTGAGCGCAACCATTATTCAGATTTACTTAGGGAATCTTTCATACGGGAACTAATCGTTGCTGCAATAGGAGAGCCAAAGCTGCTTGATGATATTGAACAGAACCGTGCATATTCTCCGTTTGCACTAGAATATTTAGAAGAATATCCAGGAGCGGATATTGCAATCCTTAAAGATATTGAATTAATTAAAGCTGGCATTCCTGCAAATTTGCATGAGGCGTACCGTGAACCTGTGTACAAGGCTCTCAATGATGCTCAAAAAAGGATTGATGGCATAAAAAGGCGGGGGCAGTTGAGGGTAATTCCCGTAAGCGATTTGATCTATCCGGCGCAAGATAGTAATGCCGGGTGTGGACGGCTTATCCAGAAACTCATTGATACAGGAATCAATCCGGCGGGAAATGATCTAGATGTGCAGGAATTCAAGTGGGAAGATGACTGGCACCGATGGACTAACCTTTTTGATTTTAATGAAAAGAGATGGAATGCTAAGCTCCCACCAGATGCAGAGCGTGCAAAAGAGAGAATTCGCACAGAAATTAGAAAAGGACTGGCCAGTCTGTTTTTCAGCAGACTTTATTTTAGTCTGGAATCGTCAGGGCTTGGCATTATAAAATTGAAGATTGAAAACAGCGAACTTTCAATCTATGCAGCTAAAGCAGGCATCCAGCAAGAACAATTAGAGATTTTCCGGCAGATATGCGATTCTGTTTTGAGGGTATTGGGTGATTCATACCGCCATGAAGGATCAGATTATGAGCCGAATGACTGGCCAGATTATCAAGATTCCAGTGCAAAATTCAAAAATTATGTCCGGGCAGTTTGTAGGAAGTTAGAAAAAAATGAAACTGATGTTGGATCTGCAATATTTTCTGTACTTCGCGAAGTCGGCCATCAAAACGGTAAAATCCATATAAGTAGCCTTGATATTAAAGTATGTCTTTCAGATGATCCTGTTTGGATTTGTCCCGACTGTCACCGTACGCACTTGCACTATTCAGCAGGCATCTGCACAAACTGTCAATCAAAACTCGATGAAAAACCCGGTGATACCTGTGAAAACATCTGGGAGCGCAATTATCTGGCACGTACAGCTGCAGACAGGCGCTTCCCACTCAGGTTACACTGTGAGGAATTAACTGCACAAACAAACGATCAGGCTGAACGCCAGAGACTTTTCCGCGGTATGCTTGTTGAAGGGCAGGAAACGGAGTATGTAAAGCAAGTCGATGAAATTGATGTCCTGAGCGTTACGACTACAATGGAAGTGGGAGTGGATATAGGAGACTTGCAAGCTGTTATGCTGGCAAACATGCCTCCTGTTCGTTTTAACTACCAGCAACGAGTCGGGCGGGCAGGGCGTCGCAGTCAGGCTTTCGCTACAGTTCTCACCCTCTGTCGAGGCCGCAGCCATGATGAATATTATTTTGCCAATCCCTGTCGTATTACAGGTGATTCTCCACCTGTACCTTTCCTTACTATGGGTCAGCAGAGAATTATTCAGCGTCTGTTAGCCAAAGAATGCCTGCGCAAAGCATTTCGGAATGCTGATGTGCGGTGGTGGGACAATCCAAACTCGACTGACAGTCACGGTGAATTCGGGCAAGTCACTAGCTGGCCTAGCATTCAACAAAAAGTCACTAGCTGGCTGCAAACTGACATGTATAGAGAAGAAGTTATTAGGGCACTTATTGGAGATGTGAACCAGCAAGAAATCCAGGAATGGCTACACCATCTTAGTGGTAAACTACCTTGTGATATCAACAAAGCATTCGACAATCCAGAACTTGCTGGAGATGGATTAGCAGAAAAACTTGCAGAAGCTGGTATCCTACCTATGTACGGAATGCCATCACGCACCCGGTTACTGTATCATGGATTACGTAAAGACGATTCGCTTACCATAGATCGTGACTTAGAGCTGGCCATCACAGAGTTTGCTCCAGGTGCACAAAAAACAAAAGATAAGGCTGTTCATACTGCAATAGGATTTACAGCACCTTTTGTAAAAAGAATCGGAAAATGGCAGACTGTTTCTAATAATCCTTTGCCAATGCGTATATGGATAGAAAGATGTATTAAATGTGGCAATATGGAAACAAATGAATTTCAACAACCTTTAACTGAATCTATTGAGTGTATTAATTGTGGAAATTGTGGAGAGCCAGAAGGACAGTATTTCAAACGTTATTGTGCAGTAACACCTTTAGCATTTCGGACTGATTTATCAAGAGGTAAGGATGCAAAGGAATGGGGAGATATTTTTCCCGGTATTCCGTCCACTGTGACAGAGAGTTCCCGAACAAGATTTTCTCCAATTGAGAGGTCCAACTGCAAAGTGAATTTTTCTTCTGATTCCCGTGTATGGCGTATCAACGATAATGCAGGAAATTTTTTTGAGGGAGCAGAAGTTACAACAGAAGGATACTCATACCCAACAAGCGGGTTAATAAAAAAGCCTTATCTCAATTTTCACAATCAATGGATATCATCAGAATATATTGCTGGTGTTAGCACAGAGCAACCAAAAAAATTAGAAAAAATAGCAATTCTAGCTGGTAAGACTACAGATGTTTTAAGATTCATGCCTTCCCAAGTTCCTCTGGGTTTAAACCTTGATCATATGAGATCAAAAGGCGGTGTTAAAGCAGCTATTTACTCTGCTGCATTCCTTTTGAGAGCAACTATCGCAGATAATATGGATATAGATCCTGAAGAAATCGAAATCTGCAATTTACAGCGTCATGAAATTGATGGTGAATATGTAGGTGAAATTGCTTTGAGTGACCGTCTAGCTAACGGTGCAGGTTTTGTTCGCGAAGCCTGCAGTGACTGGGATAAACTGTTATATGGAATCCTGCACCCTGACCCACATTCATTTCCATGGGTAATTGCTTCTGAGTCACACCGTAAAAAATGCAATTCCGCGTGTTATGATTGCCTCAAAGTGTACCGCAACATGACATATCACGGTCTACTAGATTGGCGTCTTGGCTTGGCTTACCTGCGTGTACTGCATGACCAAAAGTATTTATGCGGGCTTGATTGCCATTTTGAAACACCAGAATTAGATGGTTGGTTGGATTTCGCCAAAAAAGAATCAGATACATTTGCCTCACAATTTAAATACCAACCCCATACATTTGGCTCTTTGCCTGGGTTTAAAGCTGGAAACAGAAATGTCATTATTGTCCATCCACTCTGGGATACGCATAGTCCGCGTGGAATTCTTGCAGAAGCAGTTGCAAATGCAGGAAACGGACCGGAACCGGACTACTTGGATACTTTTAATCTGCTACGAAGACCAGGATGGTGTCGCACTGAACTTGAAAAGGATGTGGATTCATAACATCTTGCATACTTCCGGTCATCTTATCAATTGAACCATTGAAACGAATTACTCCGAGCAAGTTTTCTGCCTTCAATGAATGCAAGCTAAAAGCAATTTTGCAATCCAACAAAGCTAACACACTACTGCCTACCCATCCTTCAGCTCATCTTGGGACAGTTATTCATAAAATATTCGAGAAATCAAGCGGTGGAGAAATCACTGGAGATGATGATTTCAAAACTGATTGGGATAGTTATATACAGGAAGAGGAGGTTCAGATGAGTCTTTCTTGGATGGAGAAACATTTTGTACCCCTTGAAAAATCTGTTCAAAACTACGAAGTTAAAAAACAACAATGCTTACTAATTATGCGTAATATGATTCCATCTCAATTACCACATTTTGAGATTACGGGCAATTTCCATACAACAAAATCAGAAGAAGTTTGGTTACAGACTCCAGACGGAAAAGTCGGAGGATATGCAGATGCAATAATATCTACAGATGCAGGAGATGTAATAGTAGACTATAAAACAGGCTCAATAATTGAATCCGAGAATAACTCGCCTGAACCAAGTATTCATGAAAATATTCAATTACAATTAAAACTCTATGCTGCTTTATATAATTCAATGTATGCTAAGTGGCCAGTGTCTTTAAAAGTCGTAGGGACGAATGGAGAATCTTATGAGATTCAGTTTGATGAAGATGAATGTTCAGATTTATTAATTGAAGCTGGTCATATTCTAAAAAAGATCAATTCAATAATCACGAATACGACCGAAAGTTATGAATTGATGTTAAATCGGCTAGCATCACCCTCCCCACAAAGATGTAGGTTTTGTTCCTATCGGCCGGGCTGCCTCCCTTACTGGGAACAGAGAGAGGTTGAACAAGAAATTGATTGGCCGTATGATGTAAAAGGAATAGTTGTAGATAAAAAGAGATTGGGAAATGGACTTATATTAATTACAATCATACCTGACGGTCAGTCTAATACCATAAAAGTTAGGGGTTTGCACCCCAAAAGACATCCAGTTCTTAATAATTCTTATGATAAAGTATTCATATATTCTTTAATTGCAGATAATATCTCCGGCAACTATGAAGAAGGACTTTTTACCACCATCTATTCGATGAGCTGATAAAATGGTATCTCAATCAGTTAATACTCAGGAATTTGCAAATAAAAAATTTAAAATGAAAGAGATTCCTGTACTTTCTTTCTTTACAGGTGGAGGATTTCTTGACTTGGGGTTCGAGCAAGCTGGTTTTAAAATTGTCTGGAACAATGAGTGTAATCCAGTTTTTGCTGACATGCATGAATATGGTATGACGACATGGAGACATTCTTCCAGTCCAAATTCGAAACAAGCGAAGATCAGCGACCGACGTAGTATTGTTGATATAGCTACGTGTGATATTATTGAAGCAGCTTTTCCGCTGAAAATACCAGAACTATTCGGGATGATTGGAGGACCGCCTTGCCCAGATTTCAGCATAGGGGGAAAGAATCGGGGGCATAATGGTATTCATGGCCCTCTATCCAATGTTTATATTGACCGCATATGTGAAATCAAACCAGATTTTTTTTTGTTTGAAAACGTGGCAGGGCTCTTCCGGACCAAAAAACATCGAAAGTTTCTTGCAAAGCTAGAGAATCAGCTTGAAGAAAATGGATACAATCTTGATTTGCGTATTTTGAATGCGCTTGAACTGGGACTACCACAAGACCGCGAGAGATTATTTATCATTGGTATAAAGCATCATCTTTCAGAAACATTTCTTAATCGGGAGTTAGAACAAAAAGAAAGGGGGTGGTTTCCATGGCCTGAATGCCCTCAGTATAAAAATGCAAAAAAAATGTTTGATTGGCCAACTATTGTACAAAAAAATAAGATCCCTGAAAAACCTGCCGGAATACCTGATGAACTAATGATATACCATATACTTAGCGGCAGCAATCCACCAGACAAACTGCCAAATGGAAAAGAAGGATTTAAGCCATATTCAAATAAATTTAATACAATAGAGGAAGGAGATACAAACAGAAAGTCCTTCAAGCGCCTTCACCGTTATAGATATAGTCCAACTGCTTGTTATGGACATAATGAAGTTCATATCCATCCTTGGGAAAAACGGAGGCTTACAGTTAGGGAAACAATGAGGTTACAGGGAATACCTGATACATATATACTACCTTCTGAAATAGCATTAACCCAAAAATATGCTTTGATAGCAAATGGCGTCCCAGTTCCACTTGCCAGACATGTAGCAAAATCACTTTATGATCTTCTGTTGAAAGCATTTATATAACACATTATAAAACAATTAAAAAACTTATTTCAACTGTACCACTTATTTATATTGTTATTTATTCCTTATCTTTGAATAATAATCACAGATTTCAATCAGCGGGCACAAATTATGTTTAGGATTTCTAGCTGTGCATACCTTGGCCCCAAAATCTATTAAAGAATAATTATATTCCCTCGATTTACCCTCTGGTAGGAATTCAGCTATTAAGTTCCACACCCGAATTTTTTTCCTCTCTTCTCCAGTCACTTTAACTGAGAAAACTCTTTCAATAATTCTACCAATATTTGTATCTAATAAAGGAACATCACAATTAAATGCAAAACATAGTACTGCATTTGCAATATAAATACCAACACCTGGAAGTTCTAATAATTCTTTTTTATTATCTGGAATTTTTCCATTATATTTTTCACTCAAGATTTTTGCTAAATTCTGGATTTTAGTGGTTCGTTGGGTATATAAACCTAGTATTTTTATTTCATTTTTTATATCGGCAAAGGAAGCTGTAGAAAGTTTGTCAACATCGGGATATTTCACAATAAACTTATTAAACACTGTAACGACATTTTCAGCTCTTGTTTTTTGTAGTAGTATTTCTGAGATTAATATTGCATATGGATCTAATACTCCTCTCCATGGAAAGTCTCTGTGGTTTTGCTCATACCATTTCAGAAGGGCACCGTTAAAAAAATCTTTTTTTAATGAAAGGTTCATATTTTCCTTATAAAGCTTTAGTTATTTATTCTCATTGTTCAAAATTTGTTTTTTCTACTATTCCTCCAGCTCCCCTGCCATCCCCCTCTGCTCCAACCGCCCTTGTGGTGTGGGGGCTGGCAGGAGCTTTTTGATTAATTAGGCATTCTATAGGATTCATTTCTTACGAAAAGCTGCCAGTATGTCATTTGTATCATAATAGTGTCTATGCCGTACAATTTTTCCGTTCTTGAAAGTGAATACCATCACCCAATCATGGTCGTAACTATGGCCCGTGGACTTTACAATACCACGATTTCTTCCCTCTACAATTACTCGATCACCTTGGGCAGTAAAATCAAATATCTCCATACCTTCCGGTTGTACTTTTTCATATAATTCTTTGAAAAATAAAGAAACCTCTTCACGGCTATGACAAGGTTTGGCCCATGAGATATTCTGTGATTCAGTTCGCGTTACCGGTGATTGCCAATCTACATCGTCTGCTACAAAATCCAGTGCAGCAGGGAGGTCACCCCTGCCAAAGGCCTCAAAGTGTTGCTTCAATAACCGGACATTCTCTTGTTTATTCATCATTCTCCCTCCTCTCTCAAATTATGTGTTAATTATACAAAAAAGGGCTCGTTTTGGGATGCAGATAGTTATGCAGTAATTACTGACAAGATGGGCCTGTGCGAAATGCATGGGATTCTGGCTCGGCTGAGTGTGGGCGGTGTGTGCGAAGCGGGGATGATTGCATGGTTGGGTCTGCCGCCCCATATCGCCTGCCCTTGTGGTGTGCGGGCTGGCAGGCGCTTTTGTGGTACCTCGCTGATACATAGGTATCCAGCGGCCCGGGGGTGCAAAGTGGATGTTATGTTTGTTAGCTGCCGGCGATTGTTAAAATATATTATTTATGAAATATTGCACCGCAAAGGACGAAAAACCAGGGCATTAGAATCCTTTGCGATGAGATACTAATGAACTCCAGCCCCCCCTATTCTTCAGCTCTCCTTCCGCCCCCTCCTCCCTCCACTCTGCCCGGGTGCCCCTCCCGATCTGCTCCAACCGCCCTTGTGGTTTAGGGCTGGTAGGCGCTTTCGTGGTGCCTCGTAGATGCATGGGTGTCAGTGCCCGGACCTCATATTCTACTGTAGAATGATGGGGATTCATGTTCTGTTGGTTGGTGGTGGGGCAGATGTCGCCATATTTATATCTAAAAACACCTAATTAATTGCAAGGTGAAAATATTGATTTTTAAAGTAGTCTTGGAATTAGCTGAAGAGGGTGGCTATGTAGTATATGTACCTTCTCTTCCCGGATGTATTTCTGAAGGTGATAGTAAAGAAGAAGCACTGGAGAACATCAAAGAGGCTATTGAATTATATTTGGAACCAATCGAAAATCCGGTTTTAGCTAATAGTGCCGAAGTCGCTGAAGTTGCTGTCTAGCTAGGTATATCAAATGAAGTTACCAGTCATTTCAGGCGAGAAAGCAATTAAGGCGTTTTTAAATGCTGGTTTTGTAAAAGTCAGGCAGCGTGGAAGCCATGTAAGATTGGAAAAGATTGAAGGTGATGATATAATTAAACTTACAGTTCCATTACATAATCCAATGAAGAAAGAGACCCTAAGTAGATTAATTAAAGATGCTGGTTTAACAATCGATGAATTTGTTAAACTTTTGTGATTTTATACTCTAACTCCTCTTCTTGCTTAACTCAAGCCTGCTACCCATTTCAACGTACTCCAAGCCTCGACTTCCCCCCTTGTGCTATGCAGGCCCATCAGGCGATTTTGTGGTGCCATATGGATGCACAGTTATCTGGCGGTCCGAGGGTGCGGAGTGGATGTTATGTTTGTTAGCTACCGACGGCAGTTAAAATATATTGTATATGAAATACTATGCCGAAAAGATCGCTAAGGACGATAAGCCATGGCAGTAGAATCCTTTGCGCTGAACCAAATAATGAAACTCGGCCCCCATCCATTCTTCAGCTCTCCTGTCGCCCCTCCCGATCTGTTCCGCCCGTCCTTGTGGTGTGGGGGCTGGCAGGCGCTTTTCGATTATTCCTGCGGGCTTTGGGTGCGAAATGGAAATGGATGCTTGGGTGGGTGGTTGCAGGTGGGGGGCTACGCCATGGCTATATAAATAATAAATTAGACAATTAATGTATGAAAAAAATGTGAATTTCATCGAATCAATATTTCCGGTAGATTTTGCTTCGATGACCCGTTTCAATCACTATGATCAACAGACTATCATCAATAATGTCCAATATTACCCGATATTCACCAACGCGGTGAGTGTAAAGAGGATGACTTTTTGTCCCTTTTATCTTTTTTACATAAGAATAGGGGTCATTTTTAATGTCATGAATCGATAGAATTATGCTCTGTGCAACACCTAGAGGGAGCTTTTTAAGATCCATTTTCCCTTTAGATGTGTACTTGACCTTATAGCTCATGACAGGTCAAACTCTTTCTGAATTTCTTCTTCGGTGTGCAGTCGCCCCTGTTTGATATCTTCCAGTGCTTCTTCTATGCCATTTATCGCTTCGTCGCTGAGTGATTCTTCATCAATCGCCATATTTGCCAATCTCTTCACAACGGAGCTATATGATTCACGAGGATAATGTTTTAGAGATGTCAACATATCCTTAACTCTAGGATCTAGGCAGATTGTTGTTGTGGCATTCATATAGTTGCCTATATGATGTTATATGTTTAATATATATTGCTATATACGGTACTTCCCGATCCATTCTTCAGTTCTCCTTCCGCCCCCTCTTCCCTCCCCTCAACCAGGGTGCCCCTCCCAATCTGCTCCAACCGCTCCTGTGGTGTGGAGGCTTGCAGGTGCTTTTGTGGTGCCTCGCGGATGCATGGGTATCCGGCGGTCCTGGAGTGCAGAATGGAAATTGTGTTTGTTCGCTGCTGGAATCTGTTAAAATATATTATTTATATAATACTGCACCGCAAAGATCGCAAAGGACGCAAAGCCAGTGCATTAGGATCCTTTGCGGTGAGATACTAATGAACTCCAGCCCCGTCCCCTCTTCGTCTTTCCCTCCGCCCCCTCTCGCCTTTACTCTGCTCGGGTGCCCCTCCCGATATGCTTCGCCTGCCCTTGTGGTGTGGGGGCTGGCAGGTGCTTTTGTGATGCCTCGTGGATGTATGAATGTCATTGCCCAGACCTCACTATCTGCTGTGAAACGATGGGGATTCATGTTCGGCTGGTTGTTGTTAGGGCAAGTGCCGCCATGGCTGTTGAAATATAAGATATATACGATTTATTCAATAGCAGTTGAATTAAAAAGGTCTAATCATAAACATTTCTTCGATGGCCCATAGCAATAACCACTATTATAAGGTGATTTTCCTGAATATCATATAAAATTCGGTACTTTCCTACACGCAATGACCTAATACCTTTGAACCTGCCCTTCAAAGGCTTACCAGATTTAGGATTCTTTGAAAGTTCCTTTAATCTTTCAATGATTCGCTTCTGAGAAACTCTATCCAATTGAGAAAAAGTCTTATCAAATTTATTTGATAAAATTATACTGTATTCAGCATCCATGTTTACTCAGAAAATCCTCAAATGTTATAAACCGTCCTTCTTTTATGTCCCTTAAACCTTCTTCGATGTTGTTCAAAGTTTCAGGGTCACTCATAATCTCAAGGGTGTCTATTGCTGATTCAATCTCATCATCCAGTTTTTCAAGTGTTCCTAATAGAATATTGACGGCATTTTTATCCTCGACTATTGAATCCATGTGAATCGCCTGAATATAATATACTATCTTCAACTATTTCTAATTCTCCCTTGTTCAACTCACACATTATACTAAAAATAACTAACTCAGCTTATGACTTACAAGAAATCCCTCGCTACGGTCAGATTTACTTGAGTACATAATCTTATAGATATACAATTAAAATTTTTGCTCCCATCCCTTTTTACGCCACCTATCTCCTCCACTCTGCCCGGGTGCTCCTCTCATCTTCACTCTGTCCGAGTGCCTATCCCGCTCTCTCCGCCCGCCCTTGTGGTGTGAGGGCTGGCAGGCGCTTTTGTGGTGCCTCATTGATTAATGTTAAGCTGGTTATTGGCGGGGGAAGTGCCCATATGGCTGCTAAAATATAATTTTCATGAAATAATACATCCCAAAGAACACTAAGGACGCAAAGCCAATGCAACATAATCCTTTGCGATCTTTGCACCCTTTGCGGTGAGATACTAATGAATTCCAGCCGTTTTTATGGCATTGTTAGCATTTATTTGCTTATTCACGCCAATGCTCTGGTTGATTTAGCACATCAGAACATTGAACCTTACCACTTACGCTACCGATAACACCAAAGCGAAGTTCTTTAACCATCCATGCATCCGCATGCTCTTGTTGAATTGGATAAGGTGCATCAAAACCAAGAATACTTGCTGGTTTAAAGCCATGCCGTGGGTAATAATCTGGGTGACCGAGGACAAATACCAGATCAACACCTGATTCTGACAAGCACTTCAGACCTTCATTAATAAGCTGACCGCCAACACCTTGTGATTGAGCAGCAGGAATAACAGCAAGTGGTGCTAGAATTACTGCTGAGATTGAAAGATTTGAATCAATTATTGCCTTTGTGAATAGGATGTGCCCAATGGCCTGATAATCTTTGATTGCGATAAGGGATAATATTGGCATTGCACTTGGATCAACAAGTAAATCATTTACAAGATCTGCTATTTCTTTGCCTTCTTCAGTACCGAAAGCAGCTTTTTCTACAAGTAATACATCATGTAAATCTGATTCTTTAGTAGGTCTTATTTGCAAAATATCTCTCCGTTATTTCTGAATTGGTAACGCCGATGATAAATGGCGCTAACCTTTTGATTGACTGGTTAGCAGATTAAATTTACTGCCATCCCCCAATACCGGAGGAAGTGTATGTTTTTTGAAATACCTCAGGCCTTCAGCCCTCCTCTCGCCTTCACTCTGCCCGGGTGCCCGTCCTGATCTGCTCCACCTCCCTTGTGGTGTGGGGACTAGCAGGCGCTTTTCGGTGCCTCGCTGATACATGGGTACCAGCGGTCTGTGGGTGCGGAGTGGATGTTTTGTTATCCGCCGGCGGCTGTAAAAATATATAGCAATAGAAATACATATGGCACCCCCTACCCCTGCCAACGCAGCCCATTAGGGCGGCAGGTGGCAGCCAACCTTGTTGATTCTTGTTGCCTGGGTCCGGATGGTCTGGAATGTGAAACAGTGTACTGAATATGATTGTGATTTCTGCCTCCCGCCATTTTTTGCTCCATGCGTTGCCCTTAATGTACTTGACCGGACAACTCTTACTCCCAATGCTTTTGGCCGCAATTCAACATTTTATGAGACTACTTTATTTTAGTAAAATCATAGATAAGCAGTGAAGTTAAAATATAGTAAGATAATATATTATCACAAAACTGGAGGACATTATGAATACATTTCTGATTTCCATTCAAAAAGAAGATAAATTCTTTATTGCAAGATGTCCTGAGCTTGGAGTGACATCCCAGGGTGAAACCCTTGATGAAGTACAAATAAACATCAAAGAAGCTATAGAACTTTATATTGAAAGTTTCGGTACAGAAGACCTGCCAAGTGAAACATCAAGACCGTTCTGGACTACTGTAGAAGTTGCTCATGCCTAGATTACCAGTACTGTCTGGAAAGGAACTCGTGACTGCGTTAAAAAAAGCGGGTTTTGTTGAGGTGCGGCAAAAGGGGAGCCATGTCTCAATACAAAAAATCACTCCGGATAAAACCTACAGAACCGTTGTTCCTTTGCATAAAGAACTGGCGAAAGGGACATTGCTAGATATTTTACATCAAACAGGAATGAGTCGAGGTAATCTGTTAGAAATACTTTAATGAATAAGTGAGTGATTTTTAAATTCTTTATGCACCCATAATACATCTTACCTGTACTCTCCAGCCCACGTCCCTTCTTCGACTCTCCCGCCGCCCCCTCTTATCTTCACTCCACCCGGGTGCCCCGTCCCGATCTGCTCCTCCCGCCCCTGTGGTGTGGGGGCTGGCAGGCGCTTTTCGGTGCCTTATGGGTGAATGGGTATCCGGCGGTCCCGGAGTGCGGAATGGAAGTTGTGTTTGTTCGCTGCCAGCGGCTGTTAAAATATATTATTTATGAAATACTGTATAGCAAAGGACGCTAAGAGCCAAAAGAGTCCATATGATTTGTATAGAATATTTGGTTCCAGACTATAATCCAACAGAAGATAGGATTTTCTTGTACTTTATATACTATAAATAGGAGTAAATGGTGTTTATGAAGGAGTTTAAATCAGACCGGGCCAGAGTGAAGATACCAAAAGGGTACCGGATGTCTGTAATAAAAATGTATTTCTGGGTAGGGCTTATTTCAGCACTGCTGCTCAGACTGGTGATCATTGCCGACCATTACGGGGATGTTTATGCACGGATACTATGGTATCTTGGGGTTGTTGGGTATCTGTGGTTCTTTGCGCACAGGTATCATATTGGTAAGCGCAGGTTCGGGGTGATAAGGGACCTGGGATTACTTGAGAAGATAGACCGACGGGAAGCTCTTACTGAAGAGGATTTTGAGGGGTTGAATTATATTATGTGGAGTCTTTCGGTATCGAAGGAGCGTTTGAATTACCTTGTTATCTTCGCGTTTTCAGTGACTGCTATTGTACTGTCGCTTGCGCTGGATTTTGGGATAATAGAATTGTGAGGATGGTTTAGAGTGAAGGGGTGTTGGATTTTTTTGGCGGCAGCCAACCTTGTGGATTTATGTGAACTTTAAAAACCGCCAAGGACGCGGAGTGCGCAAAGCATTTTTACCCCTCTCTGCGTACCTCAGCGAACTCTGCGGTTAGTATTGAACTTATTCCAATCCCTCATCCCTTCTTCGGCTCTCCCGCCGCCCCATACCCAGTGACAGACAGTGCATAGACGATAAGGCCCCATAGTGCAACAAATGCGATAAGTGGATACCCCCTTATGCGATATATGACTTGAACTTGATGCGACTGGCAATAGCACCAGAGATAAGAGCAGGTGTTATTATTGCAAATAAGGTGGCAAGCGGATTAGATATTCAGTACTTTTTTTGCAGTTCCACTAAAGACCATTAACTTCTCAGCTTCGGGCAACTGCAGCGCTTCCACCTTCGTCACTTCATCCTCCATGGAATGATATGGCGAATCCAACCCCATTATAACCCTGTCAGCTCCCAATTCATCCACGCACTGCTGCACCACTTCTACCTGCGGCACCACTGTGGTCTGGATAAATATATTATCATGGGCTGCAGTCACTTCAATGAAGTCGCCGCCCCGCATGTGTGCCAGAATGAACGTAACATCAGGGAATGTCTCTGCAAGGTTGCCAATAAGCTGATTAGGCGATGCCGGCTTGCCGTTGTCGAAAATTATGGGAATGTCAGGCCGTGCGGCCGCCACCCATTCTGCTATCCTGTACACGGTCGCACTGTCAATAGCAAACTTCTGGGCATGGGGATGTAGTTTAATTCCTGACAATCCCAGTTCTACAACACAGCGTCGGGCCTCTGCCACTGCCTACTCCCCCTGGTTGGGGTCAAGGCGTCCAAATCCTATCAGCCTGTCAGGATTCCGGGCCACTTCACTATAGATTTGGTCATTACTTCTGGAAAATGAAATCCCCTGGTCCTCATCATTGAATGGGAACACCACAGCCTTATGAATGCCTGCGGCATCCATCCTGGCAATGATATCACCTGCACTCTGGCTCATGCCGTCGCCTTTATCAGGTCCGCCCAGATGGTTATGGGCATCAATTACTAAAGTCATATAAATTCCTCATTGATTGATTCCTGATTATCTCATTGTAGGCATTATTAATTTCTACTTCATCATGTCGATCTTGGACAGAATCTGTTAAGATCAAACAACTGTGCAACCCCAGCTATACTGATGCCATAGAACACCACTTTCTCTCCTGCCATATCAAGTATCTGTTCGATGGTCCCGTTTACAACTGTAGTTCCTGTGACAAGTGCCAGATCGCACCATTTCAGCACCTCTTTGGCATTCTTGTCACCATCCAGCACGACAACACCAAATTTCTCTTTCCCAATATTCTCCTTATCCAGGTCCAGTATCTTAAGTTCGTGAGATCCGGAGCAACATCGTGCATGTACCGGTTGGAATCCTACCAGTGCTATCCTTGATATTTTGCATCCCTCAAGAAACTCAACCAGATCCTGACCACACTCCTCAGGACCGCGGTCCTTGCAGTGAACACTTCCCTCTATCAGACCAAGATTTCGCATCACTGCATTCAGGGTTGAAATGAAAATTGCCCTCCTGAAGTTGTTATTAAGTTCCATATAGAGAACGTCCTGAAGTGTTCCTTCGAAGTCGCCATGCATATCTGTGAATGCCTGGCCAAAGCTGCCTTTAAACTCTGCCTGCATCAACCGCTCATGCCCTTTTAGTATCGGAAAGTCCTCACTTTCCGGATTTCCTATCGCTTCTTCAGGAGTCAGGGGCTTTGCCCTGATCGTCACAGTCTCATCTAACAGGTTATGCTCTGCTACAATCTTCTCGAATCTATCCTTTATTTCCCTGTACATTTTATTCACCTCTTGCAGTGACAATCAATAGTGCACCCGCTACATCCGTGTTCAGGCTGAAGATCAGCCACCTCATGGACCTCTCCACCATTTATAGTCACTATCCTGTCCCCCATCTCTTTAGCCTCTGCCATGTCATGTGTAACAAGCACAGTTGTGATCCCAAGCCCCCTCTGTATCCTTTTGATCTCCTGCCTGATACAACTGCACATTCCAGTGTCCAGACTGCTGAATGGCTCATCAAGGAGCAGTACCCGCGGCGATACGGCAAGCGTCCGTGCCAGAGCCACCCTCTGGCGCTCCCCTCCGCTCAAATTCTTTGGATAGCGGTCTCTCAGATGCTCGATCTTCATTAACCTGAGCAATTCGTCCACACTCTGTGCAATGTTTTCCCTTCCGCTGCCGTTCACTGCAGGTCCATATCCTATATTGGATGCAACATCAAGATGCGGAAACAGTGCAAGATTCTGGAATAGATAACCGACCCGCCGCTTATCGGTTAACATCCTGTTGACCGAAACCCCGTCAAAGAGCACGCTACCTTCATAATCCACAAGCCCGGCAATGATATTAAGCAGTGTTGATTTTCCTGCTCCGTTTTGACCGATCACGACCAGCAACTCCTTATCAAATATTTCCATGTTCAGACCATTGAATACATAATTACTGATATTCTTCAATTCAATATCCGGCATAATCTACCTCCATTCTTTTGTCATTTTAGTTTCGATATACTGGAAGAACCGCTCAAAGACCAGGCACATTACCGAAAGCACCATCAAGCAGACGATGATAATATCCACCCTAAGCAGACTCTCCGAGCGTATCAGCAGTGCGCCGATGCCTGTCGGGATCGCAACCATCTCAGCTGCTATCACAACACGCCATGCCATACCGGCTTCAAGTCTAAGCCCTGTAAAGATGTTTGGCACGGCAAGCGGCAGGATAATACTGGTCAGTATCTTTCGATCTGATGCACCCAGGGTTCTTGCCGCTTTGATGACATCACTATCAACACTCCTGATGCCTGTGATCGTGTTATAGAGCACAGGAAAGAAGGAACACAAGAATATCAATATGATGGGCAGCATCTCATTGATCCCTATCCAGATCATCAACAGCGGTGCCCAGCCAAGCGTTGGTATTGGATAGAGCAAACTGAATATCGGGTTAAACGACCTGTTCATAATCTGCCTACATCCCATCACAGTCCCCATCATAATACCAGCCATAGAACCAAGCAGAAATCCTGCCAGTACCCTGAACAGGCTGCTTGCAAGATTATTCAGCAGGACCCCATTAACTGTCAGGTGGTAGAATTCCCTTATCACAGCAGAGAATGAAGGGAATATATATTCGGGAACAATATGCAGCCTGACAATGCTCTCCCATACCAGGATAAATATGATGATCGGGATAAGTCCATCCAGTATATTTCGCAGACTTTTTATTTTATTCCACATAAATGGGTCATGGTAAAGAAGATCATTTATTTTAGAACCGTTCCCAAAGTTAGTAAAAAGTCTCATATTTTTGGTTCTCATATATCTTCCCCCAGGAATGTAGTATCCAGCATATCCTCGGCTTTCATACCCTCTTCGATATACCCAAGTTCAACCATGAAGTCGATCATCTCCTGGACAGACCCTGCATCGATTTGGGTGGTGTAATTCAGCCGGCCCATCGATTTTTTAATAATCTCAAGTTCGGTGTCCAGTTCTTCAGCAAGGACTGCAGCCGCTTCATCCGGATCATCATTTATCCGGTCAGTTGCTCTCTGTGTAACCTGAACCAGTTTTCTTACGGTTTTGGGATCGTCTTCAATAAGTTCTTGCTTAACGATCAGGACACTGCCCTGCATATCATCCCACAGTTCATGGCTTGTGATAAGCATGTGAAAGCCGTTGGACTCGGCAGCAGTTGCATGATGCTCAGGCAAAAATGCTGCATCGATCCTGCCCGTTTCCAGGGCAATGACTTGTTTTAAAGGTTCCATTCGCTGGATCCGGACATCCTTGAGATCATATTCCCTGATCATGCGGTTTAGCAGGATATCCACCATGCCGCCTTCCCGCACGCATCCTATGGTTGCACCATTCAGATCAGAGATATTTGTGATATCAGGACTGGCAACCAGGCCATAGCCGTGTTTATGTGATCCGGCAACGATCACCAACGGAACGCCCCTTGAATATGCAAGTATAGCCGGAGACAGACAGATATAGGCAACCTGTATGTCACCCCTTGCAAGTGCACTGGTAAGCTGCATTCCTGTGGCATAGTTCTCGTAAGTTGTTAGATTGATCCCTTCATCTTCGTACCAGTTGTTCTCCCTTGCTACATAAGCACATGCGGCGTGGTCATTGAACTCAACAGCCATGCCGATATCACTGCTTTTCTCCATACAACCTGACGCAAGGACTGCCAGGATGAGTAAACCTAGTAAACCCATCCTCAACAGTACTGGGTAATTACGACGCATCCCCATGCTCCAGGATCGAGTTGGTGATCAGGTCCATAAGATTGATCCCGCCATTGTACCCGATGATCGCCCTCCTTTGATAGCCCACACGGTCATAGACCGGGAATCCAATCCTTGCGAAAGCTATTTTCTCGTCGTCTCCGATATATTTTGCTTGCGAATTTCCCATCAGCAGATCGACGCCAACCGCTTTCACTGCCTCATGCAACTCGTAAAGGTCGCATCCCGAGATAATCTCGATCTCATGCCCTGTCTGGCTTGCGACCGCCTGTACATCCGCAACAAACTCCTTGCTCTCGGTTCCGGTCGCAACGATTGTCGGCTCCATCCCGAGTTCATGCACAAACCGTGCCATTCCAGATGCAACGTCCGGGTCTGCATGGATCGCAACCCTCTTCTGTGCGATCTTGAACTGCACATCGACCATTGCATCAATGAGCCGTCCCCTCTCCTTTCGCAGTTCATCCGGGATCGGTCTTCCCGAAAGGTGGCTCACGTTCCCGATGAACGCATCAGTGTTGGCAACACCGATCGGGCATGAACCTGAAATCATCGGCACCTTGTGCTTGTTCGTAAGATACGTTACCGCGCCTCCGCCTGCATGCTTGCACATGGCGATCGATCCAATCGAGTTGGCTGTGTCAGCGATCTCGGCAAGCGTTGTCCCGCCATCTGGAAACCGCGGTCTTGGCAATATCAGCGGCGCATCAAGGGTTTCTGAGATGTCGGTTAAGATGATCGCTTTTACCCGCATCGCAGCAAGCATGTTCTTGAGTTCCCTGATATCTCCCGGGTTTAAGAGCCCGACAGCGATGTTGATCTTGCTGTTAGGTCCGGTCTGCTCTGCAAGATGCGTAACAAGCGCTTTCACTGCGTTGTCGTATCCTGTGACATGGGAACCGATATAACTCGGTGTATGCACTGGGACCAGTGTGGTAGGTAGGTCGATCTTTCGGAGGATTCCGTTGACATCATCCCCGATCGTCTCTGAGAGGCAGGTTGTGAGAACTGCGATCAGTTCAGGCTGCCTCCTTGCCACAAGCGCGTGTACTCCCTTTACAAGGTTGTCTGCTCCGCCAAAGACCGCAGCGTCCTCGCCAAGTGAGCTTAATGCGATCTCGACCGGCTCCTGGAAATGTCGGTTGAACATCCTCATTGGATAGGCTGCGCAGCCCTGTGATCCGTGCACAAGCGAGATTGCGCCGTGTACGCCGAGCACCGCCTGCATTGCACCGATCGGCTGGCATATCATGCCTGGATTGATCGTGACCGATCTCTTTACCTTTGCCTTTGTTTTCGTCTTTGTCTCTGTTTTCGCTTTCGCTGTTACCTGAGTCATGCTCTTCCCTCGATTAATTTCCATGCCGGATGGTTGATCGTCGTGTGTATGTCCTTTGCGAACTTCAGAAATCCGCTGTACACGGCATACGGTCCTCTCTCGTACGAGTGACCATTGACGAATGGCACCCCGAGTTTGTATGCAAGGAACTTTTCCTTGAGTCCTGAGATGAAGAGGTCGGGCTTGTATCCGATGAGGATCTCCCGAAGTTCCACTGAATTGGGGTTGTCGATCACCAGGGCTCCATCACCGATCCGTTCGATGATCTTCTCATAGTCATCGGTGTGCCCGAACGTCGTTGCAGCGCCTACTACCTCCATTCCAAGTTCCTCCATCAGCTTGATCCAGTGCCACGCACGCGGCGCACCCTGATAGATGAAGACTCGTTTTCCACGGAGTTGTTCTTTGTAATACTCAATTTCAGGTAGTATTTTTGCAACCTCACTCTCTATGACCTCCTCTGCCTTATCTTCAAGACCGAAGAAGGATGCAACATCACGAAGTGCCTTAGATGTCTGCTCAATTCCAAAGAGTGATACCGGCATGTAAGGAAGTTCATATTTCTCTTCCATCAACTGGCAGATATATGGAGTGGAACGCTGGCAGTGCATGACATTCAGCTTCGCTCTGTGCGCCATGGCAAGATCATCGATCGAAGCATTTCCTGTGAATGTGCAGAGTATTCTAAGTCCCATCGCTTCGAATAACGGAGCAATGATCCACAGGTCACCCTGGATATTATAGTCACCGATGATGTTTATGTCATACGGAGTAACTTCGTCGGGTTCTTTTGTGCCCACGATACGCTCAAAGATAACATCGTTTGCAATGTGGTGTCCGAGTGACTGGCTGACGCCCCGAAAGCCTTCGCAACTGAACGGGATCACAGGAACTCCGATCTCTTTTGATGCCTGCTTGCAGACATTATTTATATCGTCCCCGATAAGTCCGATCACGCATGTCGCATAGACGAACACACCGTTCACATCAGGAAAACGCTCGTATGCTTCAAGGATCGCTTTGTGCAGTTTCTGCTCTCCACCAAATATGATGTTTGCTTCCTGCATACTTGTCGAAAAGCAGTACTTCCGGTGGAATTCCGTGTTATCGGACAGGTTCTGCCTGCGTCCCCCGCCCCATGTGTAGAAAGCACAGCCAATGGGTCCGTGTACCAGATGTATGACATCTTTTACCGGACCCCCGACCACGCCCATGCATCCTGCATAGGTGCATCCGCGCTCGGTCAGGTCACCAGGCGTTGTCTGGACATTGCACGCCGGTACGATGGATTCACCTGACTTTTTAATGTAGGTATGTTTCTCCCGTTCAGGTATCGGTTTATCACATTCAAGTAATGTCAGCGGCATGATCTCCTCCTTGTAATATCAGGCTTAGAGTCTGAGTTACGATTGTAGTTACAATTATTGTTACAGTGCATCATTACCCCGCTCTCCTGTCCGGACACGGACCGCATCGTTCATAGGACAGACAAATATCCTTCCATCACCGATCATTCCGGTCCGGTTGGTCTGCATGATCAACTCAACCACTGGTGAAACGGATGCATCATCCACCACAAGGGTGAGCATCCTTTTCGGAAGGAACCTGATAGTTGCTCTTTTATCATCGGGTGTGATATTGCCAAGCGGATTGATGTATAATCCTTTCTGTTTCCCGCGGCCGTAGACGAGGTTGGCAGTAAGGCAGGTATATCCCGCCTCTGCCAGGGCATCCTTGGTTAGCTGTATCTTATTCATCCGGAGGACGGCTATCACTTCTTTCATAGTCCCATCTCGCCTGTACGGATGGTATACGCCTCATCTATCGGACCGATAAAGATCTTACCATCACCGAAACTTCCTGTTCGTGCACTTTCTTCGATGATTCTGACAATTTCATCGCTGTCATCATCATTGACAGCTATCATCAGCATCACCTTTGCCAGTTCATCATAAACGGTCGGTCCGATTTGTATACCCTTCTGCTTACCCCTGCCAAAGACATCGATCCTGGTAAATGCAGAGAAGCCCTTAGCATCGAGACTGTCCACCACTTCATCCACTTTTTCGGGCCGTATGATCGCTCTTATTAGCTGCATAACATCACCCTGTCTCAAACGACCCCGAATTCGGTCATCATGCCTTCCAGTTCATCCATCGTGATCGGCTCAGGGATCACAAATTTATCATTTTCGAGGATGTTCCTGGCCAGTGTGCGGTATTCATCTGCCTGATTGCAGGTCGGGTCGTACTCGATCACGGTCTTTTTCCGTATCTCTGCCTGCTGGACGATGTTGTCCCTTGGCACAAAATGCACGAGGTGACTCCCGATGCGCTCGGAAAACGCTTCCATTAGCGCCAGTTCGTTCTCGACATTGCGGCTGTTGCAGATAATGCCTCCAAGCCTGATCTCACCTTCTTCTGCAAACTTGACGATTCCCTTGCAGATGTTGTTGGCAGCATATAGAGCCATCATCTCCCCGGATGCCACGATATAGATCTCCTTTGCATATCCCTCACGCATCGGCATGGCAAATCCGCCGCAGACCACGTCACCAAGGACATCGTAGAAGACAAAGTCAAGATCTTCGTCATATGCGCCCAGTGTCTCAAGCAGTTTTATCGCGGTGATCACACCTCTTCCAGCGCAACCAACGCCTGGCTCAGGTCCTCCTGCCTCGACGCATTTTATTCCCTTGAAACCTTCATGCAGGATCTCTTCAAGCGTCACATTCTCTGCCCCGACCTCTCGCAGAGTGTCAAGTACGGTGGGTTGTCTTCTTCCGCCCATCAGCATACGTGTCGAATCTGCCTTCGGGTCGCACCCTATCTGCAGGATACTGCTGCCCATATCTGCAAGTGTTGCAGTCAGGTTCTGAGTGGTCGTTGACTTGCCGATGCCACCTTTCCCATACATTGCTATTTGTCTCATTTGCGTGTCTCCAATATATGTTGTATTTATATACTGTTATATCATACAACGGAAGTCAATTGTAGAGATAATATTATATAAAAGTTTCTATCAAAAAAATATAAATCTATAAATATAAATTAATATAAATGTTTTCAGAAATATTAATCGACATCAATAGACTAATTATAAAAAAATATATAATCAATATCAAAATAATGTAATGATTTTAGGTACTAAAAAACAATCTTAGATTTGGCGATATATTTAATGAAAAACAAGTCCAGGGCATTTCAGGTGTCAAGACAAAATTCTATTTGCAAACTTCAGAATATTATGCTGTAAAGGTCCTAAAATATTGTATTCATTTCACTATAATCCATTATCAAACTGACCGGATGTGTTGTCACTTCAATCCCCTTTTCAACCAATACCGCCAGAGGGTTAACTCCGGCATATATGGGTATTCCAATTTTACCCGGACTGATGGGGGCAGAAAGAACTGTATCCCCTGCATGAATATGTCCGATAACACCACCGATATCTGCCCCATTAAGCAGGGAAATAATATCCATGATTTTTTCATGAGCAATAATAGGGGCTTCCCTAAGGTTGCCCAGAAGTAGGCCGCTATCATTTTCCAATATACCCATAACATCTGTCATCCTTTTAGACATGAATATCGTGATCGGGTCAAGTGAAGTCCCAGTATATGATATCAAATCTGTGAAACGCACAGGTGTACCATTATCTACCTGGATGATACCTCCATATTTGGTCTCAATAGGAATACCCTGTTTAAGAAGGACCCCATCAATGGTTAAAGCGCATATGGTAGCAATCCCTACTGATCCTTGCGGGATGGCGATATTAGAAACATTTTCCCCTCCTTCAAAAATATGGCACCTTGGACTGACCGTATAACCTTTCTGGATAACGGTATGGATCAATTCCTTATTTCTATCCAGATCATCTTGATCCATAATAGACAGATTGATGATTATGTTCCCGCTTTTTTTATAGGGATCAAAAGTCGTACTGTATAGCATTTCATGGATACGGCTGATGACAAAACCCATCCTATCCCCGACAAGAGCATTGTTTATCTCAGCAATCCCCTTTTTTGTAATGATCCTTCCGGAATAGCCTACCCTTTGGGTAAATCCATTGGCATCCAGTATCTTCAGGTGATACCTGACACCCCTTTCCCCCAGGGAATATCCCCTACCATCCATTTTATCAGCAATCAGCCGTGCACCTATAGGATCATTGTTTTCATAAATTGTTTTCAATATCCCGATTATTAATCTTTGGGTAGTAAATTCAGTCATATGCTCCAATCCCGGATTTCACATATCAAGATAATTAAGTCGGTAAACTACTATAGATTTTATAATATATAGTATTAACTATTCATCCCTTTGAACCCATACTGGCAAGACCATAGATATTGCCAAAGGCAATATCAGGAAGCAGGCCCCTGCACATAAGCACTGTTTTGCCAACAACTTCAAAACCCATAATTGTCAGTATATCCCATGCCCCCGTATTCTGTGCAGGTACATCCACCAGTATACGCTGGTCGTTGCCATCTACAATGGCCCCTTTTAAGAGGTCAAGTGCAGAATCTTTATTGTATGCCTCCCACGGCCCTATGGTCCAGTGGTCATCCACCAGTCCGAATCCCAGCCATGCACCCTCATTGAATACATAAGAGCGGTTTGTCAGCATCCGAGATAGCATCAGCGACCTATCCTCACGCCAGTACTTACTATCCATAGCAAGCACAAGTTCAAGATTCCTGTTAGTCCCAGGCACATTAAGGGTCATAACTTTATGTTCCCACCTGTTGATGTTCGATACTTTCCTGAACCCGAATTCTGAATATAATCCCACTGCCATTGGAGATGCGCACAAGAAAATTGTAGGCAAGGAGGACAAGTGTCGCAGACCCCTGCAAAAAAGGGCTTTCCCGAATCCCTTGAGGCGGTATTTTTTCTCAACAATCAGATTACCTATCCAGCCGCTGTTGGGATAAGTGAATGTCATAACGCCCCCCACTACTTTTTTATCTGCAATAGAGGTAAAACATCCGCCAGGATTAAGCTTATGGTAAAGTTCGAATTCAAATATTTCTGATGACCACCCCTCAACATGTGCCATATCAAGCAGGATACCAAGATCATCAGTTTCCATCTCCCTTAAATACATTATCTGTAATCCCCATATTTAACGTAGGTATTTTCCTGTCCCGTCCCCTAACTTATAGTAGGCCGCTTCGAACAATAGCATCACTGGAGCAAGCTTGAAACCTATAACTAGTACTGTACCAGGAATGAACAACATCATACTTCCCATATCAACAAGGGAGCCTAATAGTTTTTCAACTGAAAAACTGAATCCCGGAAACATGAAAATAAAAAAAAAGGAAAGGACGCTAAAGCGCGTCCTCGCCAATCTCGGAGGTTCTGATACGTATGGCTGTTTCAATAGGGATTACGAATATCTTACCATCACCGATATTTCCAGTGGCAGCCGTATCCCGGATGATCTTGATCACACGATCCACATCCTGCTCTAACAACACGATCTCAATCCTGGTTTTTGGAAGCAGGTCTACGCAGTATTCCCTTCCGCGCCACTGCTGGACAAGTCCTTTCTGCTGTCCGCGTCCTTTGACCTCGCTCACAGTAATACTCACAAATCCAGCATCACTCAGCGCGGTTTTTACATCTTCCAGTTTCATTGGTCGTATAATTGCCTCTATCTTTCTCATTTCACTCATTAAAGCTCACCTCACTCGATTATGTATTCGGGGTACGCCCGTATCCCGTGTTCTGTAATGTCCAGTCCTTCTATCTCCTCAGTCTCAGACACACGTAGTCCTATGATCACATCGATGATCTTGAACACGATAAAAGCCACCACAAATGCCCAGATAATGGCTGCGAGTGCTCCTATAGCCTGGATCACGAACTGGCTCACACCACCGTACAACAATCCGGGTGCACCTGCCGCATATACTGCATCTGCAAGTATTCCGTTACCCATGCCAACAGAGAATATCCCGACTGACAGGACACCCCATGTACCGCAGTAACCGTGTACAGCGATCGCACCGACCGGGTCATCGACCTTGAGGACGGATTCATTGAACATCACACCGGCATAGACGATTGCGCCTGCAATAAGGCCGATAAGGATCGCTGCCCAGTTCTCAACAGAGCCGCAGGGCGCGGTGATCGCGACAAGTCCTGCAAGCACACCGTTCGCAGTGAGCGATGGGTCTGGCTTTCCGGTCTTTGCCCATGTAATAAGCATTGCGATCACAGCAGCAGCAGCAGCTGCAAGGAATGTATTTACAACCACAAGGTTCATGTAAGCGTCGCTGCCGTCAAGGGTCGAGCCACAGTTAAAACCGAGCCAGCCCCACCATAGAAGCAGCGTTCCAAGGAATGCAAGCGTAATGCTGTGACCTGGAATAGCTACAGGTTTCTTATTTTTGAACTTGCCGAGCCTGGGACCCAGTACGATCACACCGGCAAGGGCTGCATAGCCACCGATCGAGTGTACGACCCCTGAGCCTGCAAAGTCATGAAAACTTGCACCGGCCAGTTGGACGAGCGGACTTCCATCCCCTGTCAGAAGTGCGAGATCAGCTCCGGACCATACCCAATGTCCGTAGACAGGGTAGATGATCGCAACGAGCAGCACGGTGAAGACCAGGTATGCTTTAAACTTAGTTCGCTCTGCCATGGCACCTGATACGATAGTCGCACCTGTCGCTGCAAAGACCATCTGGAAGAACCATGAGTTCCAGAGAGCGTTATCAGCACCGCTCAGGAAGAACTGGCTGAATCCGAAAAGACCTGCGACGTCATCTCCGTACATGACTGCCCAGCCCACCAGCCAGTAGATCAGGACACCGAGACAGATCGTCATCAGGTTCTTCATGAGGATATTTGCGGTGTTCTTTGTCCTGGTGAGCCCGGCTTCAACAAGCGAGAAACCGGCATGCATCAGGAAGACAAGCCCACCACACATCAGCAGCCAGACAAATGTCAGAGCGGTCTGCACACTGATGATCGAGTCGGTATTTTCATCAACGGTTGCCGCAGATACGGGCGCGACAAGCGTCATGATTACAGTTCCAAGTATTAGTGATAGTAATACTACACTGCAACATTTTTTGATAATATTATTTTGCACCATATATTTAATGCCTCCATCTTATAAGGTATACGGCTGGTTACTGTAGATCTTATATTATTTAAATTTAACTATCTTCACTTAAAACTCCTTTTGAATCTTTCGTCCAATTTTTGGATCCAGCAAATGCTGCCATCTACTGTTTAGTTTTATGCTAAAAGTAAACTTTTTAATGGGTGGGGATTTTTAGACTGCCACAATTGGGATTTTTTACATCGCCAATGACATCATTTCCTGACATGCCAATTGTTCTATAGGGTACAGGAATGTGTTTGTTTGCAACTGCAAATCCATAAACCATTTAACACAAAAAAATGTATTTATAAGCATAGATTTATAATAATAGTATAAAATTCAAGCCACAGGATTACGAAATTTGAGGTTTTATCAGCAAATCCAGATATTTTATTTTGTTTTCATACAAACTGTACTAAATTATGCCGTCACACATCGTTGATTTTCCTTATTACGTGGTGAGTAGATACTACTCCGTAAGTATAATTTGGAACTCTATATGACTGCCACAGAGCTCACAGAGAGAGGAGTTTGGGGCAGATAAAACACCTCTGTGCACTCTGTGGCAGAAAGTTACAAAAAACAGATATGATTTAGTAGAAACACACACTCAATAGAAAAAACACATGTTGCAAAAAAGATTCTTGACTTCCCAAGTGCGCCGAATTTTACAGCTTCAATAAAGCTGTTTCAGATTCCCGGCCCAGGCTTTCATCACCACCGCTTCAGACAACCGTTCATTTTTATACCAAAACGCAACGGTTGAATTTTTGAATTAATGGAGAGTGGGTGGTGATTTAAGTCAATAAATCCTTAAGGTGAAGGTAGCCCAATCCACAAATAAATCAAAAAACATGATTTTTAATCTACTTGTGAACTAAAAACTTAAATATTTAACCCACATAATAGACAATTATGCAAAAAAATCAAATTCTCGAAATCCTTTTAGACTGGAATTTTTGGGCTAAAGAAGTGAATACAGGGATAACAAGAGAAGAATACCTGAACACTCTCATAAGCCTTATTACAAAAACGAACCAGATAATCTGTATCGCAGGAATCAGGCGAAGCGGGAAGTCAACTCTTATAAAGCAGATCGCCAGACAACTGATCGACCAGCAAAATGCTGACACCCTTATAGTGAACTTCGAGGATGAACGGTTCCTGCAAAGAGATCTTAAATTGCTGATAGATACTTACAATACGTACCTTGAAAAAGTAAAACCAAAAGGCAAACCCTTCATATTTCTTGATGAGATACAGAACATTCCAGGATGGGAACGGTTTGCAAGAGGAGTACATGAGCGGACAGGGACGAAGATAATCGTATCAGGTTCATCATCAAAATTGCTCAGTGCAGAACTCGCTACACTGCTGACCGGCAGGCACATTATGTTTTTTATATATCCCCTCTCTTTCAAAGAGTTTCTGAAATTTAAAAATATACCAATAGCAAACGAAATTGAAATCCTGACAAATCGAACCACAATAATGCAAATGCTTGATGAGTACAAGGAATATGGCGGCTTTCCGGAAGTCGTACAGTCCCACGATAAGCAGAGAATCCTTTTGAGTTACTTTGAAACAATGATCGTTAGAGATGTTATAGAGAGGTTCAACATACGTGAAAGGGAAAAAATAAGAACGATCGCAAAATTCTACCTCACAAACATCTCATCCCCTATCAGTTTCAATAAAATCTCCGGCTTTCTCAATATACCGCTCACAACTGTGGAACGGTTCTCAGGTCACCTCGAAACTGCAAATGTTGTGTTTTTCCTTAAGAAATTCTCTTTTTCATTTAAAGAACAGGAAAAGGCCCAAAGGAAAATATATTCGGCAGACGTTGGTCTATCAAATACTATTGGCTTTAGGTTCTCGGAAAATCTCGGTAAGATCATGGAGAACATCGCAGCAGTAGAATTGAAAAGAAGACAATCGTTCGATCCGCAGATCGAGATATATTACTGGAAGGATTACCAGCAAAGAGAAGTTGATTTTGTTGTGAAAAAAGGCTTAGATGTGGTACAGTTGATCCAGATATGTCACGACATCACCAGTATAGGGACAAAAGAAAGAGAGACCAAATCATTGATACGGGCTATGAAAGAGTTTAAATTGACGGAAGGACTCATAATCACAGACGATTTTGAAAGTGAAGAAGAGATCAAGGGATTTAAGATAAAGTATGTTCCTATGTGGAAGTGGTTGTTGCTTGATCGAATGGTCTGAACGAGACCTTCAACTTAACGTTCTTTTTGACGCAAGATTCATTCACCCAGACATCCAAGTTCGATCATGATTAAAGGCTTCTACTTTGTTTGTTCTGAATCGGACAAATGCTACTATCTACCAGTGCAGTACACAGTTCAATTTTATGATATAAGTAAACCTTTGGAAGAGTGGGAAATTTTAGACTGCCATTGATACCCTCTCCTCTGCAGCTCTGAAGGATATCTTGTTGATATATGATATTGGAATATGTAAATTTGCAACTACAAACCCTTCTTCAGGGCCCAGTAAATATTGAGACTTTTTATTATTTAGCATGAAAGTACCCTTGGGTTCTTTCATTTTTTGAGCATGTCATTCGAAGAATTTCATGTACGTTTTCTAGTGTCAAGTCAACATCAAAGTGTCAGATTATGAAGGGAATAGGGCACAATTCTAAAATCAAATTATTTCAATAATAATATTAGACGCAGATTTACACTGATACATTCACTTCCGCGGGAAGTGAATGCCTGCTACGCCTTAAGGGCGTGCAGGTTACGCAGATGCAACCTTAAATCTGCGTAAATCAGTGTAAATCTGCGTCTTAAAAATAACTGGGAAATGGAACAGTGTCAGATAATATATCTAGTGATATTGTATGGTTGACTTGACACTAGGACGATTCAAAAAACCGCAGAGAGCGCAGAGACACGCAGAGAAAAACAACACATCTCTGCGCCTCTCTGCGTCCACTGCGGTGAATTTTATTCGCCACGATCCATTTATCCAGAAAAAATTAAAAAGTCACTAAATATTATACCCAGTACTGCCTGAAAGTTACCCAGACCTCTGGCAGATGTTCCTGTAACAGCTCGTTTGAAGTACAGTATTCGTCCAGCTTTTTTCTTTTATCGAGTGATCTTGTTAGCGGTCTTGCAAGCAACCTGTTAATCTTTATCTCATACTGCCCGAGCACTGCCATATCGTCGTTTTCAAGTGCGTTGATTATTGTTTTGCCTGCTATCCCGCCTGCCAGCAGTGCATTATTGATGCCCGCACCTGTGATCGGGTCTGCCATGCCTGCACTGTCACCCACAAGCAGGATATTCCCGTAGCATAACTTTTTACGAAGTCCACTTACTGGCAAACCGCCTGTTATGTATTCTGTCTTTTCACCATTAAGCCGCTTGGCAATAATGGACTCACTGATAAATGCATCCAGGTATTCGCGCGCAGACCTTGTGCCCGCTTCTGTTACCCCCAGACCCACTTTGGCCGAATTTTCACCTGTGGGATAGATCCATACATATCCGCCTGGCGCATAATCGGCATCAAATAATATCTTGCAGGTATCTGGTAACACCTCAATTCCCCTGAGGTGATACTGGGCGCAAAATGCAACTCTCTGCTTATCCGCTCCCATAAGTGATGCAGTCTTTGAAAAAACACCATCCGCACCAACGATAATTTTCCCGCAAGCCTCACCACCGTCGTACCTGACACCCCGGGGTATCAGGTCGACCAGGGGAGAGCCCCATTTAATGTGTGCACCCAGTTCTTTTGTTCTCACTGCCAGTGCCATATCAAAGGACGGCCTGTCAACCACAAAACCGTTCAGCTGGAAATCGTGATAGGATAGATCCGGAAAATAGGTGCGCATTTTCCTTATTTTTGACTGGATGATACAGTTATCAGGCAGTTCAAAGTTGATGGTATTGCTGATGTATCCTGCACATGGTGACCTGCATGTTGTGTTTTTTTCCACCACCAGTACACGGTATCCGGCCTGTGCCACTACTGAAGCGGTCATCAACCCGCCAGGACCGGCGCCAGCTACTACTAGATCATAGTTCATAGCAATACATCGTGAGATATGGTATTTAATGTTTTGAATTCTGATTGCTGCGCCATTGTAAACTGTTGTGATTATTTCACATGATTTTTCTTTCTTCTTATGATTGATTAACGTATAGGAAAGTATAAACACATTTGTGTATCCTGCTGCTGAAATTAGAGATATGATGTATCCACTTCAAATCTAAGGGTAATTTAAAAATTATTAGACAGGATTTACAAAATTTACAGGATGATGCGAGCCACTTTCATATCTTGTCAATCCAGTTAATCCTGTCCATTAATTCAGGCAAAAAAAATCGCCAGGCGATGTAGTCACTGCCCCAGCTTATGATTCAGGCACCCCCATGGTCCTGACCCCATGGCCGGGACGCGGGGGGTTGGTGTGCCTGCTCGCTGTCCGGGCGGCGGGTGGGGATGCTTCGTGGGTGGTTATTGCTTGTAAAACCGGGATTGAAAATCTAACCTAAAAGTTTTTAATCAATCGATTCCAACATATTAATATGAAAGATGCCATGGAATATTTCAGAACACATCTTATGGACATGGTCGCTGAATATGAAGGTGAATATGTCGCTATCATAGAAGATGATATCATAGCTCATGGTATTGATGCTAAAAAGGTCTACAACGAAGCAAAGACCAAATTCCCGAAAATGGTTGTTTTCTTAGGCCAGGTCCCAAGAAAAGAGGCCATGATCCTTTGAAAAAATGTTTTAAATTCGCAAAGTAAAATTCTTCAAGTCTGGGGGTTGTTTATAGGCCGATCGTAAAAGTTGGACTTATTGATGCCAATGGAGATCTTTTTGAACTTAGTATGCTGGTGGATTCGGGTGCTGATATTTCTATTTTTTCTAAGAGGATTGGCGACATTATGTGGGTGGATGTGGAACAGGGTGATGAGAAGATATTCCGGGGAATTGTGGGTGAATTGATTGCATACGTCCACAGTATCCAAATGTTAATCAACGGAAGAAAGGTTGAAACAAGAGTTGCTTTTGCCATATCAGAGGTCCCTAATTTATTGGGCAGGTTAGATGTTTTTGATGTTTTCGAGATATGTTTTACAAAAGGAGAGGACTTCTGTTTTAGTGATTAGGATTGTTTTGGTGATTTTTTCCACCTTTTAAACAGCCTGGTCACTTGCACGGTCCTGACCCTGTGGCTGGGACGCGAGGGTGTTTGGTGTGCTTGCTCACAGTCCGGGCGGCGGGTGGAGGGCGGTGCATGATGCAGGCGGCGGCTCGGGTGTTTGGTATGGAGCCAGGCGGTGCGGTCACTGGCCCAGCTTGTGATTCAGACACCCCCAAGGTACTTACCCTATGGCTGGAAGGCGGGGGTGTTTGGTGTGCCTGTTCGCTGTCCGGACGGCGGGTGATGACTTCGATGGTGAGCATGAAGGGTATATTGAAGTGTGGGGCTTGATAAGGGTTTGGCGGGGGGCGGGAGGTTAAGTAAATGAAATATGTTTCAGTTGGTGCTTCAATCAGCAAGAGCGTAAATACTTTGTTCCGGCCCAAAATATGAGTCATATACGTGCTGATATACTAAATCACACTTATTTTGAAATAAATCTGGAGTATAAATTCGAGGCAGAAGATCTAAAGTCTCTTCAATAGATACAAGGACCGCAGCCCGGGATTGCTGCCTTTTACGCCAATCCAGCACAAACATCTCCTCTTTAAGAGTTTCCAAAAGCTTCTGTGCGACCCTTTTAACCTGTAATTCCTCTTTCTTGCCCAAAGTCATTTCTGGCCTGGTCAATAGATCAAATATTGCGAGTTCCTCTTCGCTAAGTTTTTCAACAATTCCCCGTTTTTCTTCTGCATTTAGTTCTTGTGCAAAAGCCATTAGTTTAGTGAAAAAAAACTCCACATTATGTGAGCCTGAATTATACTCATCAATCATTTCCTGGAACTTCTCCAGATAATCCATCCGACTTTTATTTAAACGAACCAATTGTGCCAATTTATTTTCAATTGAAGCTCTTAATTTTTCTGTTTCGATCCGTTTATGGCCTTTTTTAAAAGCTTCCTTTAATGCTTCAAAATTAACCTGGCTCAAATCAAGGTATTTGCTTACATCAGATTGTTCAGATGGATCTTGGATGATATATCCTTCTGTAGCAATTGACTGATCTAATAATTCCTCAACTTCACCCATAATATCTGAAATATCTGCTTTTGGTGCCAGGGAACGAATTTTTGCAGCTATTATAGTGATGAGTTTTTGGCTGGGTCCAAACTCATTTGCGGCCGGGTCTGGGAGAATCGCTCTGTATATTTTAGCTACGTTCACTGACAGTGACAGGTATTTTTTCTTCGAATCATCATTAATTAAAATTGCTTCAACAGCATTATCAAGCAATTTCACCCTTTTAAAACCATCAACAGCTTGAATTTGAGTCAGGTTTATACCCCGTTTTTTACAAAATATTATGGTTTCATCGATCGCCTGTTTAAGGTACTTAACAAGCTCACTTTTATCCATTACCGGAGTTTCACCCTCTTTGATTTTTCCACTTGCTGCTGATCCATAGATTGCCAAAGCTTTTTCCAAGTTCCGGAATACTCCGATATAATCCACTATCAGACCATTTAATTTGTCTCCAAAAACACGGTTCGCCCTGGCAATGGTTTGCATTAATGTATGGTTGCGCATGGGTTTGTCGAGATAGATGGTGGAACAGGAAGGGACATCAAAACCGGTCATCCACATAGCACAGACAAATACAATGCGCAAGGGATTATCCGGGTCCTTGAACTTTTTATCCAGGTCTTCATTTACCAGCCGCCTTCTATGTGGGGCAATATCCAATCCTTTTTCTTTGAAGGTTTCAATTTCATTCTGTTCCTGGGAGACCACCACTGCCATGTCGGTCTCTTTCATGAATTTGATTCTGGCCATGTGTTCATTTCTTTCACTTTCGTACGAGGGGACTGGCCTAGACTCAAGTTCGTTGAGATATTTTTGCCAGTACTCCTGCACTTTATCATACATCTTTACCGCAGTGGCTTTATCTATGGAAATGACCATTGCCTTGCCAGTAGTCCCACGGCCCATGAAATGTGCAACAATATCTTCTGCGATCTTCTCAAGCCGGTCGTTCCTGGTGATTAAATGGTATTCCCTGGCAAATTCCCGAGCAACTTTATTTTCCTGTTCTTCATCCAATTCTGCTTCTTCTATCAAGCATTCCAGATCTTTATTGAGGTCTTTATTGGTAAGCTGGAGTTCAGGAATGCGGTTTTCATAATACAGCGGTACTGTAGCCCCGTCCTCTACCGATTGTTTGAAATCATAGATGCTGATATAATCCCCGAAAACTTCTTTTGTTTTTTCTTCCCCAACGATAAGAGGTGTACCGGTAAAGGCTATAAAAGCTGCTTTGGGAAGGGCATTACGCATATTGGTGGCAAGTATATCGTACTGGCTGCGGTGTGCTTCGTCAGTGATTACAATAATATCATCCCGATCTGAGATTTCGGGGTAGGTTTCATCTTTATCAGTTCGAAATTTCTGGATCAATGTGAAAATGAACCGGTGGTCTTCACTCAGAAGCTGCTGCAGGTGTTTGCCACTTGTGGCCTGTATGTGTTCTTCTGTAACAATTCCCGTATTGGCAAAATTTTTATAGATCTGGTCGTCCAGTTCCTGTCTGTCGGTTATGATAACAAAAGTGTAGTTTCCGGGAATTTTGCGCAGTATCTTCTGGGAAAAGAAGATCATTGAATAACTCTTCCCACTTCCTTGTGTATGCCAGAAAACTCCCAGTTTCCCCTGATTCTCTTTAATCTGTAATAGCGCTTCAGTGGCATTATTTACACCCAGGTATTGATGGTTCTTTGCAACGAATTTTGCGAGACCGCCACTGACCTCACTGAAAATGGTGAAGTTCTCTATCATATCCAGCAGGCGGGAAGGTTCACAGGTTCCGCGGATCATGGTATCCAGTGAAATGATACCCTCTTCCCCTTCGCTGTTAATCTTTTTCCATTCTGCAAAGTGCTCCCACGCAGCAGTCATACTGCCGATCTTGCTGAAACTGCCATTTGAGAGTAAGATAATTGCATTATACCAGAAGATCTTGGGGATGGTTGATTTATAATCGCGCAGATTATCCTGATAAGCACGTTCCAGTCGCTTGTGGGATGCTTTAAGTTCAATGAAAACGAGGGGTAGTCCATTGACAAAACCCACAAGATCAGCCCGGCGCTTATACATATCACCTGACACCCAGAACTGTGAGGCAAGGAAGAAGTTATTATTTGAAGGATATTTCCAGTCAATGACCTGAACAGTTTCTACAATTTCCTTATTCTCAGTATCCTGAAATAAGACTTTGACTCCATTTTTTAATAATTGGTATATTTCGCGGTTGGCATTGGCAGGGCTCATAATGCTTCTATCGCGTACCAGTTTTTCAATAGCCAGCTCAATGGCTTCTTTTGGGAGAGCAGGATTTAATCCTTCCAATGCCGAACGTAATCGGGGTAACAGCACTACTTCGCTGGATGTCTCGCGACCATGTGTGCTATTTTCACCGAACTTTTCATAGAAACAGTTTTCTGTTTCCCACCCTAATCCGGCAAATAGAGCAATAGCGGGTTGTTCAACAAGATTGTCTTCTGAATAGTCATTTACCATTTTTCAATTTATCCTTCAATTTTAGACTATTTATTTTCAGATTCACGTCTTTTAAGTTCGTCAGCAATTTTTTGAGCTACAGTCCTGCGGGACATCCTACATACATATACTAACACTATTGTTATTTTTATATATATATCCACTTTATTGAATTGTCCTTAGTCTAACAAATCAGGATCTACAATCCATCCCTCAAGAGGATCACAATCTGCTGGAATCCCATATCCTTGATCTCGCTGTTCATAAGCCCACCCAGTTTGAACAGCACAAAGTAAAGCATCCAGATTATCGCCAGTGGGATCTTCAATGAGAGTTGCCCTCAATTTCTCACTCAATTCGATATCGAATCCATAGTAGTCTCGAAGTTTCCCTGAGCATAGCCCGCGCACAATTTCAGTACGAGCGGTCTTCTGCTCATCTGATTGCTTCTTTTTGGTATCATTTTTATATCCGCGCTTGCCGATCCACTTCATGGCGACAAGTTTTGGATAGGCTTCTACCACAATACTGTTCCCATTTGTGGGACGGCTTGGAAGTATGCTTACTCTGGACTTTAGAAGTCGAGGTGCTCCCTGATAGAACATTTTTCCAACCGGAGTACCGTATAATGTCATCGGGCTGCAAGATTTCGCTTTTTTGTCGGTTACTCGGAAATGGTGTTTATCTCCCTTTGGACGAGAATGACAATATTCTGTCAGCAGATCCTCAAATGCTTGTTTATCCATTTTGGCTATGATCTCAACATAGCCTTCCCATGAAAGAGGTAATTCCAAATTGATGATCAGCTTTCTCGGCAAGCTGAAAGGAAAGTCAATCCCCAATATCCAATCTCCTTCAATATCGAGGAAATCTTCAAACTGTTTAAAATATTCAAGATGTCTTAAGTTATTAACTCTTAGAATGCCGTTTTCAAGTATGCATTCTGTATAGGTGATAGGCTTCTTCCGGCGTGGAGCACTGGTAAAGTCCATACCATATATTTTCATGTTTCTCTCCCAACAGTCTCTAACTTCGCGGTTGGCATTGGCAGTAATCGGGGCAATAGCACTACTTCGCTGGATGTCTCGCGACCAAGTGTACTATTTTCACCGAACTTTTCATCAAAGCAATTGGAAGTTTCCCACCCTAATCCGGCAAATAGAGCAATAGCAGGCTGCTCAACCAATGCATCTTCTGAGAATAGACTGCTCATCTTACCTCCCTATTCGTTCGCTTTGCCGGGCGCGGCAGCGCAGTTCTTCCCGGACCGCCAGGGGGAGCGGTGTTTGTTCCACCACGGTCCGGTCAGCTTCGATCTGCATGAGGGCGGCGGCTGTGGCAGGGGTTATCGTGTAGGTGGGGAGCCAGATTGTCATTTTTAAGACACAAATTAAAGTGTCAAGTCACCACTGCGGCCTGTGCACCCTTTAGCGACACATTCAATTCACTCATTTGCACAACCGTTGATGCATCCAGAATTTCTATCTCAAGTATCTTCTTGTCTTTCGAGTAATGCGCGATAATCCCCTCAGCAAGGTCAACAGAATCCACTGGTTTACCTTCTCTGAGTCGTATTATCAATGCATCTGCATCAGGGGAGTATTTTATCTGCAAAGTTTCTACCTCCTTTAAAGTATCTTTTCGCTGTTGGATAATATTCCGTTACAAGAACTGGTAAATTAAGATCATATTCATAGACTGCTCAAATTATATGTCCATTATATCTTTTATGAGCAATAAATCTGTTATTATGACCGGTCACAACTTCTTCCGGAAATAGCAAAGTCTCAAGAACATGTTCAGGTTTTAAATCCCATATAGTTATGCGGTCTAATGAGTGCCATGTAAGCCGAAGTTCAACTATTTTGGCTGCAACCTCGATCTTATAAAGCCTGCCTTTTGTTTTGTCTTCAGTTCCAATGATTTTGATTTTCATGCTCCTCCATTATTCGGCATCTGCACATCGATATTCTCCACGTCCACCTTGCCTGATATGAGCTTCGGCAGCAGCAGGTTGCGGGTGCGGCGGAGGTTGGTGTTTTTTCTCTGAAGATTTAGGATTTTATCAACTAATGGTTCTACTATTCTTTGAAAATCATCACGGATATTTTGTGATGGTAGAATTATATCAATAGTTTTAAAAACTGTTTTGCTTATTTCTTTAAATGTAGCTCCTGATGCCATATTTAGAAAAGTGCTTGTATTTTCAAGAAGCCAATAATATATGTAATAAATAGGGACTCTCTCATTTGGTAAGCATGTAATAAATCCTTGATTTGTACATGCAGGTGTTGTATTAATTGCAACAATTCCGAGGGTGGCTCGGCTTGTCATCATAATGGAATAAGGAGGAAATAACTTTGCTGAGCTTTTTTTAAGTCCAAGTTCTGTGATTTTGTTTGATGATTGTTCCATAAACATTGTATTAGATGATGTGAGGTCAGATGGTGTATACCACACAATCTCTCCATTTTCCCAATATTCATCAACTTTCTTGGAAGGTGTGCCTCCACCCAAAATTTCAAATGTTTCTTTTACTTTATTAACTTCCCACCCCTCCGGTACCATCCCCAGCTCCGACTCCACCATCTTCACTCTTTCATGCCCCGGAAACCTGAACTTCACAAACCACTCGCGGTAGAGCGTCTGCACCATCTCTTCCAGAATCTTTATGCGCCGCGTGTTGTTCTCGATGAGGTCGTCGTAGGCGGAGAGGATAGCGGCGATTTTGTGCTGGGTTTCGAGGTTAGTGTGATACTTAATAGGATGATTTCTTAAAAAATCAAGACTAACAAATGGTTGTGCTGAGCCCGTTCTACAATTTTTTATTTCATTTTGAAATTTTGAGCTGATGACATAGTAAAATAAATATCGATTGTCGATTTTAGATGGGTTTGGTTTAAAAAGTGCAACGTTCTTAATACTAAATTCTTTATTAGTTTTGATAAAAGCTGTCTCTCCAAGAGATGCACCGATATGAGCGAATAATATATCACCTTTTTCAGGATTGGATCGCGCAATTACTTTTAGATGGTCTTCATAACTAATGTATTCACAATTTTCAAAATCAATAATACCACCGACAATTTCTTTAGCTTTTATAAGTGGAACACCATTTTTCAAAGTTTTCGGTGTATCATGTGTACCATCTGTAACCAAATAACAAACATCTCTTAAGGCGGAATTTTGCATTTTTGAATGAATTGGAACTGCATCTTCAGAAACCATGCAATTTTTACGGTAATTCGTTCCAATGGTTCGCAAGGATTTATTCACCATCACTCCACCCCCTCCAACAACTTAGCAATCTGCTCAGGTGCAGGAAGTTCCCCTTCCAGTTCCTTTGGCAGAGTAGAAACCATCCGATAAGCACCCACACCAATAGGCTTATTCGACTCCCTCAGCGCATACTCAACAATGGTTTTATCCCTGGATTTGCACAGGATAATACCAATAGAGGGCATTTCATCCTCCATCCTAACAGTATCATCCAGCGCAGCCAGGTAAAACTGCATCTTACCCACATACTCAGGGATAAACTCCCCAATCTTCAGTTCAAGTGCTATCAGGCACTTCAGATGACGATGATACAGCAAAAGGTCAATGAAATATTCCTTATCGCTGACCTCCAGCCGGTACTGGCTGCCAATAAAAGAAAACACCCCGCCCATCTCGTGCAGGAAAGGCTCGATCTTAGAAAGAATCGCCTGCTCTAACTGGCGCTCGCTGTGTTCATCACCAAGTTCCAGAAAATCAAATGTGTACTCATCCTTAACTGCAAGTTTAGCCTGGGTGCTTATTTCAACAGGTAAGGTTCGTTCAAAATTATTCTGGTTGAGCAGGGTTTTTTCATAGGTCTGGTTCTCAATCTTGTGTATCAAAACGTTCTTGGTCCACCCGAATTTCCGGGTCATGCGGATATAGAATTCGCGCTCCAGATAGTCCTTACATTTCGTCAGAATTATATGATTATGAGTCCACCCAATTTCTCTCACCAATGGTGAGAGTTTTTCATTTCGGGAATATGCCTGGTAAAATTGTTTCATCTTCCAGAGATTCTGTGATGAAAAGCCTCCAATCCCCGGAAATTCGTTTTGCAGATCTTCAGCAAGCCTTTTAACTACAGACTTTCCCCATGTCTCCCCTTCCTGTCTCTCTACAATCACCTTTCCAATGTCCCAGTATAGCGAAATTAGTTCCTTATTGACTGCCTTTAGGGCTTCATATTGGGCAGAGCGAATACGCTGTTTTATCTCAGCAAGAAGTACCACATATTCATCAGAAACAAGTTCGCTCATCAATTATCTCCTTCCAATAGCTGCGCAACATTCTCAGCAATCCTATCTTCCAGATCCCTCGCCTCAACGTTCAGCACCTCAAGCTCCTCATTCAGTTCCTCCAGCCGCTCGAAAAAATTAAAATCATCCTCCTCACGCTCAGCCACACCCACATACCGCCCGGGATTCAAACTCCATCCCTGTGTCTCGATGTCTGAAAGTGCAGCTACTCTGCACAGACCTGGAATATCTTGGTAACTATTTCCTCCGAATTGCTCCTGCCACTGTAATCTAAGCTCTTCAGCAATGGAAAGCCGTTCTAAGATCTCCCTCTTTTTTTGTTCATCTGATGTTTCGTAATTTCTCAAATAATCGATAGCTGAATCAATATGATGGATAAAATCTTCTACTTTTTCACCGCGGTAAAGCCGGACTATATATGCCAGATACTGAATTTGCTCAGGAGTAAATTCACGATGGGCACGATCAACCTGTTTGAAGATATGCCGTGCGTCAAGGAACAGCACCGTATCCTGCCTGTCAGTATCCTTTTTTCCCTTGTCAAAGAACCAGAGGGTACATGGCAGCGTGACAGTACTGAAGAAATTGGAGCCCACTGCTACCATCACATCCACCTCGCCCGCTTTAATGATCTTCTTCCTGATCTCCAGTTCAGTCCCCCTGGCATCACTGGCAGAGTTTGCCATCACAAAACCAGCCCGACCTCCTTGATTTAATGCACTGTAGAATATCTGGATCCAGATATAATTGCCATTATCAGGTGTAGGCATACCAAATGGGAAACGGGGGTCATCCTTTATCCGCTCCTTATCAATTTTATTAACATTAAAAGGAGGATTGGACATCACGAAATCGAACTTTTCCACAGTGTTGTGGATATCCTCATAATATGAGTTCCCCTCACGAATATCACCTGAAAGGCCGTGAACAGCCAGGTTCATCTTGCAGAGCCGGACGGTCTCTGCTGTTTTTTCCTCACCATAAATACTGATCTCAGAGTTTGGGTTTGCCTTGTGTTTTTCCACAAAGCGGGCACTTTGGACGAACATACCGCCTGAACCACAGGCAGGGTCAAAGATACGACCGTGGAAGGGTTCTATGACCTCAACTATAAGTTTCACAATAGAAGTTGGAGTAAAGAACTCACCGCCTTTCTGGCCCTCACTCATGGCAAATTTGCCTAAGAAATATTCGTATATCTTGCCAAAAACATCACCTTCAATGTCCATAACTATTGAGTTGAAGGTCTTCAATAACGTGAATAATGTTTTATGCCAAAAATGGTTGTAGGTCTTGGGTAGTATGCCCCTTAGTTCCTCATTATCAGCTTCGATAGCACGCATGGCATCGTTGATGACTTTACCGATATCTTCACCTTCAGGCAGATTTAGTAAAGTCGAGAACCGGGCAGCTTCCGGGAGATATAGGACACCTCGGGCCTGGTAATCGGCTTTACCGATTGTGCGGCGGCCGGTGCTCTTGCCTTCTAATTCCTGCCTGGCTATAGTGAATTTATGATCGGCGTAGCGAAGAAAGATCAGGCCCAATACAGGTGTTGAATATTCGGATGATTTTAGTTTGGAATTGGCGCGGAGCTCGTCTGCAGCTTCCCATAAGCGTTTTTCAATTTCGTTATTATTGCTTACTATATGCACACCTCAACTAAAAATGATATTGATTTCATTTATACATATAACTTAATGTAATTATATAATAAGTATGCGGTTTTATTAAAGTTATAATTTTGATTAAACCTATAATAGCCGATGGAAATCAAATCTTCACAAAGAAATTTTCAAGTCACTTAAACCAGTGTTAATCTCTATTTTAAAATACTAACTCCCACACTCCGTAGTTCGATGAAATAAGCCAACCCACTGCAGCTTCTAATCAATCCATGCCTCCGTTCCTGCTGTACCCGCCCCTCGTCTCCGCTTGCCTGCTGTGCCACCCTAAAACTGGATTGGCCACCCGGCAATCAAAATGGAAGTGGAGATTGTAACAAGTAGAGTATATTAGTATGAAGCTCTATAATAGAAATTGCAGGTTATAACTATGAAATTCAAAGTTGTTATCAGGGAAGGCGAAGACGGATGGTATGTAGTTGAAGTCCCCTCCCTTCCAGGGTGCATTTCCCAGGGAAAAACAATCGAAGAAGCTTTGGAGAATATCAAAGAAGCTATTGAACTCCATCTGGAACCAGATGAAGACTTTATTACAGTAGGTTCCGGGCAAATTGCAGAGGTAACTGTTTGACCAGATTGCCTGTTATCTCAGGAAAAAAAGCCGTCAAGGTTTTAGAACGGAATGGATTTGTTATATTCAAGCAGCGGGGCAGTCATATCAGGATGAAAAAAGTTACGCCTGAATTTACGATCAAACTAACCATTCCCCTCCATGGGACTATTGACAGGGGAACTCTCAAAAGTATAATCAAAAGCTCTGGCCTCACAACGGAAGAGTTCGTTGAGTTGCTATAGATTTTTTACGATCAGCTCACACTGGCCAATCAAAAACATTCATTCAACCTATGTAAATTAGCCTGGAACTCCATAACTGAAAACTAAAATCCAGCCCTTCTTCCTTCATAGGCTTCTCTCGCCGCCCGCCTGCGCTGCTCCTCCTGCACTTCCCCGGCTGCCCATCCCTGGTGTTGCGGACCGGGTGCGGGTGCTCATGCGCTTAGTGTGGGTTGGGGCGGGGTGTGTTGTGTTGTGGTCTTACCTCTGCTCTCCCGCCGCCCGGCCTCTCTGCACTATACCCTGCCACCGCAGCCCGTCAGGGCGGCTGGGTGGCAGCCAGCCTTGTGGATGCGAGCGAGTTTAGAACCGCGGGTGAACGCAGATATTGCAGCCAAATTTAGATTATACTTGAATTTATACCGTATAATCAAAATTTAAACCCAAAATAACCATTATCTGCGTTCATCTGTGTTCATCTGCGGTTAATAATGAAATTGAAATAATCCCTGCCTGATTTCATTTGGCACAAGCGTTGAACATGGGTTGGGAATGGGGTGCTGCCGGTGGCGGCTGAGTACATCAAGGTATTAAAACCAGGCAGGCACTGCGCCATACCCATGGTTGATGCACGAAAACATGCCCACTCTATTCCTATTACTCAGAGGGTTTTACAGGCTTTTATTCAGCTTCACGCTCTGAACAAATATTTCCTGGTAAAACCTGATGCGAAATCTTTTCGGGACTACACAGGATACAAACGTTATAGTTAACATTATATACTATTAAATAGGAACTATGCCATAGTCTACCCACAATACTAGAGGTAATGAAATGCAAACAAAAGATGACGTACTTCAAGCAGTTGAAGAAATGGATGTAAAGTTCATCCGGTTGTGGTTCACAGATATCCTGGGAACCATGAAAAGTTTCGCAATAACCAAAGAAGAACTGGAAGGCGCACTTGATGAAGGAATGGGATTTGACGGTTCCTCAATCGAAGGCTACCGGGATATCGAAGAGAGCGATATGGTGGCCATGCCCGATCCAACTACCTTCAGGATACTTCCCTGGAGGCCAAAGGAGCGGGCCACTGCCAGGATGTTCGTGGACATACTGAACCCTGACGGAAGTCCCTTTGAAGGTGACCCCAGGTATATACTTAAACAGAACCTGGAACGTGCCCGGAATTTGGGCTATACATTATATGTGGGTCCTGAACTGGAATACTTTTATTTTGATTCATGTGATTCAACCCAGACTATTGACAAAGGCGGATATTTCGACCTTTCACCCCTTGACCTGGCCACAGACCTGCGCAGGGAAACTGTGTTCGCACTTGAGGATATGGGCATCAGGGTGGAATACAGCCACCATGAAGTTGCACCCAGCCAGCATGAGATCGACCTGAGGTATGCAGAAGGGCTGCAAATGGCAGACAATACAATGACCTACAAGCTTATCGCTAAGGAGATAGCAACACAGAATGACCTGTATGCCACTTTCATGCCTAAACCTATTTTCGGGGAAAACGGAAGCGGGATGCATGTCCACCAGAGTCTCTTTAAGGGGGAAACAAATGCTTTCTTTGATACAAATGACGAGTACAGTCTTTCTGGTATTGGAAAGAGCTACATTGCAGGTATCCTGAAACATTCCAACGAGATGTGTTGTGTGCTGGCCCAGACCGTGAACAGTTACAAGCGGCTGGTGCCCGGTTATGAAGCCCCGGTCTATGTGGCATGGGCCAGGAGGAACCGCAGTGCACTGGTGAGAGTACCCATGTATAAGCCTGGCAAGGAACTGGCTACCAGAATGGAATTGCGCTGTCCTGACCCTGCTTGTAACCCATACCTGGCATTCTCGGTTATGCTGTGTGCGGGTCTTGATGGGATTGAGAAAGGGTATGAACTGCCTGACCCGGTAGAGAAGAACATTTTCAAGATGAGTAAGTCCGAGATGAAAGAAGAGGGTATAGTCTCCCTGCCGTCCAGTCTTGGGGAAGCCATCCAGGCTACTGAAAAGAGCGAACTTGTACGAAAGGCTCTTGGTGACCATGTCTTTGAAAGGTTCATTGAGATAAAGAAACGCGAATGGGATGATTACAGGATCCAGGTCACACCGTACGAGCTTGAAAAATACCTGGGTGTACTGTAGAGAAATAGAATATATGCAAACAGCTTCAAGGTCATTAACCCCGGTTGTTTTCACCCGATAGACCATTTACCTGGTACACAGGTATAATCTGGCAAATAGGGAAGTATTATTATCAGGGTTATGGCATCTGTATGCCATTTTCACGATTGTGGCATATGGATATATGGCCCGGATCGAGATCAATGGAATATGACGTATTTGTTGGTGCTGCAAATTAGATGGATAGGCATCTAAAAGTAGTGCTGATCTGCCTCCTATATGATATCTTTCCGGGCTTATGGGGGGGACTAGCCCCCCAGTCCTACACTTACATATCATAGGAATTAGGGAGCACTTTGTGCCTTTTTACCCCCCGAACGGGGATTGAGACATTCATCGGGTTAAGAGATGTTGGCTACCGGGGAAACCTGGGTAGAGAAGCATGGGCCTTGAGCTAGGACCTTAGAGGATGGTGTTGAGTATGACTGAATTAATGTGTAAGGGCTACCAGCATTAAAGGAACGAAAATAATTTCGTGTTTTATAGGCTCTCTGATAAATAACTATTGAACAGGATTCAACTTATATTCCGCAGGTATACTTTGAAAACAAATCTTTATTTTTAACATTGAATGATGCCGAATGGATGTGGTTTTCGGTATTTTTTAGATAAACGGTTTGAAAAAATGCATTTTTATTTTCTGCTAAAATTGGCAAATTGTATATTCAAAAAGTGTATATTATGTATTCACAATATAAATATAATTATTTATAAATATGAAAACCACTGACAAGAGAAATTATTTAAAATTTTCAGATACCTGCGGAAAGTGGGATTCAAAGCAACAAACCGATTTACTTAAGTATAGAAAGACTCGGTACTGTTAGTACAGAGATAGTTATCTCTTATCAAGCTATGTCATCTCTTATCAAGCTATGTCATCATAGCATAACCACCCCCTCACATCCATACCCCTACCCTCAATCACTCCAATCCATCAAGTATACTCGATAAAATTCCGTCTTTTCATCCATTTCAATGGAAACTTATAAGCGCTCACAAACCAACCCACCTACCATGGAGCCGTTGCATTACCTTCAGGAAGTAAACGAATGGTGGACCAGCGGAAGCGTTAACCCCGTATTACTCCAAAAACTCCACAGGGACGAATTCCACGAACTGGCAGAGCTCCTTGAAAGCGAACGCATCACAGCCGTCATAGGGCCGCGACGGGTTGGGAAGACCACACTCATGTACCAGTTGATAGACCATCTTCTGGACACAGGCACAAAAAAAGAGCATATCCTGTTCGCATCAATGGACGACCCCCTGGTCAAGATGATGACAGACCCCCTGAAGACCATAATAGACGAATATCTCGAAAAAATTGTCAAAAAGCCAATACGGGATGTTGAAAAGTTATACATCTTCATCGACGAAATACATTTCCTGGCCGACTGGAACCTGTGGTTAAAAAGATATTTTGACCTGAAATACAACATCAAATTCATAATATCCAGTTCAAGTGCCACACATCTATTAAAATACTCAAGGGAATCACTTGTTGGGAGGATTTCCGAAATAAAGATACTACCCCTTAACTTCAAGGAATTCATCAAATTCAAAGGCAAGACCGAATTGCTAAAACCCTATGGCGGCAAGGATATTTTCAAAATTGATGTAAACAGGGACAAATTCGAACTCACAAAATTCCAGAACGAACTGGTACTTTATTTCAACGAATATCTCCTATCAGGCGGCTATCCTGAATATCATCCTGCAAAAGACATACGGCTGTGGCAGGATATCCTTATTGCCGACGTGGTTGAAAAGACCATATACCGCGATATTGCTGTACTGTACCAGATAAAGCACCCCCAGTATCTTGAAAAGATACTCACATACATTGCCCAGAACAACTGCCAGACTGCATCGTATAACCGGATAGCACAGGCACTCTCTATCAGCACAGATACGCTCATAAACATGATCGATTACCTGGAATCCACGCATTTGATAGGAAGTTTACCTCTTTTCTCAAAGAACGTGAAAAAACAAATACGTTCCAACCGGAAATTCTTTGTGATCGATTCAGGATTACGGAATGCCTTGCTCAAGAATCGCAGTTTAATGGATGAAAACACTGGGCTATTGGTAGAATCTGTAGTAGATTCCAACCTGCTAACTGTAAAGGAGTTCAGGAGATTTTTCGATATCAGGAATATCTCATATTTTACTGATAAGCAAAAGCATGAAGTGGATATTGTGCTTGACGTTGACGGGAAGATCTTGCCAGTAGAAGTGAAATACCAGAACAATATCTATGAGCATGACCTAAAGCACCTGCACTATTTCATGAAAGCACAGGGTCTGGATTTTGGAGTGGTGGTTACCAGGAACCTGTTTGAGGTGAGGACGAACATCCTGTGCATTCCTGTGTGGATGTTCCTGTTGATATTCACGGCTTAGGTATCATTTTTGCTTGCCTTTGCACCTGCTAACATGAGCATCAACCCTGATGTTTCACCCCATCAGCCCGGCAGCCTGTGACTACACCATCTACACCATAACTACTCCCGCCAGCACAGCACTCTTTTCAGGCTTCGTTACATCTTGTCCGGGGTATGTGACTTGTTCATCATTCTCGGATATTTCCAGAGATTCCACTTCCTGGCATCAACCCCTATGGAATAATTCGATGAATCTGACCCCATCATCAGACTTTCGGTTCCCAGTTTATCCACGCACTTCTTCACCGTATCGATCCGTAGTACTCCTATGATCTTCATAAATATTTCATTATGGGCAACAGCCATGATATTAATTCCATGTGATCTGAATAAAATAATGCTGAATTGAATTCCCATCTTAGTGCTGCTTTAGTTAGTTTTATATACTAGAAAGTATCTATGAGGTTACCGCTTTCCAGCGTAACACCTCGCATTGTCTTGAACCGACCAATATGTATTACATATAAACGAATATTGAATAGATAGGATTAAAAATCACCACCTAAACACGTTACGAAACAAAAACAGGAGCAATTACGAAATGACTGATTATGCAATGTTCTGGGGATGCACCATTCCGGCACGATTTCCATTTATGGAAAAATCAATCCGGCTCGTAGTTGACAAAATGGGAGTCGGACTTCATGATATTGAGGGTGCCACCTGCTGTCCCACAAAATCGATCATCAAAGTTGGAGATGAATTCACCTGGTATGTCACAGCAGCAAGGAACCTCTGTCTGGCAGAAAATATGGGCATGGATCTTTTAACACCATGCAATGGCTGTTACAGTAGCTTAAAAGCAGCAGCAGCCGAACTTCATATTAATCATCGACTCCAGCGGGATGTAAATGAGGTGCTTGCAAATGCAGGATTGAAGTACACCGGGAATTTGCAGATCAAACATCTCGTTGAAGTATTATATGACGATCTTGGTACAGACGAGGTCAAAAAGCATATAACCAGACCGCTTGATGGGATAAAAATCGCAGTTCACTACGGATGTCACATGATCCGTCCAAGTTCAGCCATACACTTTGATGATCCGAACCACCCGACAAAGTTCGATCTGCTCGTCGAAGCACTGGGAGCCAACAGTATGGACTATCCGACAAAGATGCTCTGCTGCGGCAGCGACCTGAACAACGCAGACAACCCTTCAGATGCGGTCACACTCTCCCGTGAAAAGATACTTGAGGTCCAGGAACTTGCAGATGCCATGACAATGATGTGCCCGGCATGCTTTGCCCAGTTCGACTCCAAACAGTATCTTATGCAAAAAAGCGGTGAGCGGGTACACCTGCCGATCGTATATTTCACAGAACTTATGGGGCTTGCATTTGGATTTGAAGCCGCCGAACTTGGCATGGATATGCACAGGGTCGAAACCGACTCATTTCTTGAAACATGGTATGAACGTTCAAAGCATCTTGAAAGTGCACGGGAGCATTTTGACCTGACAGCTCTGCGGAGCTGCTATGAATGTGCAGCATGCATTGACGATTGCCCTGTTACCAAGATCATCCCGCAGTTCGAACCGAACAGGATAATCGGTGATGTATTACACGGGAAACTTGACCAGATCGTGGAATCTCCCGATATCTGGTACTGCATAAACTGCTATACATGTTATGAACTCTGCCCGCAGAAGTTCGGTATGGTAAAAGTCTTTGACCGTCTGAAAACCCTCTCCTGTGAGCGCGAGACGGCTCCGGAAGGTTTCAAAGGCGGACTTCAAATGTTCATGGATACCGGGAAGCTGGGCGAGCCAACAGCCATGCGTAAAAAATTGAAATTACCTAAACCGCCAAAAAGCGGTGCGGATGATCTCAGGGAATTGATGAAGGTCATCAAAAAACGAAAAAAGTCCGGATTAAAATCCGGATCGGGATCAAGTTCAACAAAACCAGATAAAGTCAGTGAAGATGAGCTTCGTGAAAATGAAGTTCGTGAAGATGAAATTCTTGAGGATGAGCTTCATGAAGATGAAACTCGTAAAGATAAGCTTCGTGAAGTTGATGCTAATAAAGAGAAACAGGAGGCAGGCGAGTAAATGAGATGTGATTGTTATATTCCGTCAGGGTGTGCCGTTTCCGGTATAATGAGTAAAGCGGGAGAGCGAATGGATGGAAACGATATTATCAGGTCAATTGCCTTAATGCATGACCGCTCGAACGGTCTTGGAGGCGGTTTTGCAGCATACGGGATATACCCGAGACATGCTAATGAATATGCATTCCACATGATGTTTGACAATATGGAGGCAAAGGATCAGTGCGAGGAATATCTCAAGGATACGTTCGACATCGTTCTTGATGAGGAGATACCTACGCGTCCCGGTGCTGTCTTTGAACAGGATACCTCTGGAAGGTCTGCCGAATGTGGAACGCAGCCGATCACGTCTCCCCCTATACTGTGGCGCTATTTCATGGATGTCCCCGAGCATAGAACGACATTCGTTTCAGAACGTGAATATGTTGTTGAAAAGGTGATGGATATCAACTCAAAGTTCACCGGTACTTTTGTTGCATCATCAGGTAAGAATATGGGAGCCTTCAAGGGTGTAGGATATCCGGAAGACATTGGAATGTTCTACAAATTAGACGAGTATAAAGGATATATCTGGACAGCACACGGCAGGTTCCCGACAAACACGCCGGGATGGTGGGGCGGAGCACATCCATTCTGCCTTCTTGACTGGTCAATTGTCCACAATGGCGAGATATCATCCTACGGGATCAACAAACGCTACCTTGAGCCGTTTGGATACAAGTTAGAACTTCGAACAGATACCGAAGTCGTGGCATACCTGTTCGACCTGCTTGTCCGCAGGCACAAAATGCCAATGGACCTGGCTGTCAGGGCACTTGCATCACCTTTCTGGAAAGATATTGACAGGATGCCAAAACGCGAACAGAAAATTGCAACTGCGATCAGGCAAGTTTATGGTGGTGCACTCTTAAACGGACCGTTCAGCATCATTCTCGGATACAGTCGCGGTATGGTTGGATTCAATGACCGTATCAAACTGCGGCCCATGACCTGTGCCACAAAAGGTGATGACATGCTGTATATGTCATCAGAGGAATCGGCAATCCGGGAGATCGCAGACCCGGATACGGTATGGAGCCCGAAAGCCGGAACAGCAGTTATAGGCGAATTAAATTGGGAGGTGGAATAAATGATGTCCCAGATACCACCGGAATTTATAGTGAAGATCGACTATGACACGTGCAGACGGTGCAGGCGCTGTGTCATGAACTGTAGTTTTGGATGCATGCAATTCAAGGACAGGGTGGTACCTGACCACAAAAAATGTGTGGCATGTCACAGGTGCGTAACTTTCTGTCCGGAATCCGCAATATCGATCACTAAAAACGAACTAACTTACAAGGACAGTGCTAACTGGCTGCCTGAGACCCGGCAGAACATCTTAAAACAAGCAGAAACAGGCGGCATTCTCTTAACAGGAATGGGTAATCCCAGACCGTACCAGATACTTTGGGATCATATGTTAATTGATGCGTGCCAGGTCACAAACCCATCTATTGATCCACTCCGTGAACCAATGGAACTGCGGACATTCCTCGGCCGCAAACCAAACCGCCTGGAGTTTACCAGGGACGGGAATGATGAGATCAAACTGTCCACCGAACTTCAACCCCAGGTTAAACTGGATGTGCCGATCGTCTTTGCAGCAATGTCGTATGGTGCGATAAGCCTGAATGCGCACAGGGCACTTGCAATGGCTGCTAAAAATTCAGGAACACTTATGAACACAGGTGAAGGTGGAATCCACAAAGACCTGAACTCATATACGGATAATATTGTAGTCCAGGTCGCATCCGGCCGGTTCGGTGTAACCAGCGAATACCTGAACTCGAGTGCGATGGTTGAGATCAAAATAGGACAGGGTGCAAAACCTGGAATCGGCGGACATCTTCCAGGTGAGAAGGTAGGAGAAGATATATCAAAGACCCGGATGATCCCTGTTGGGACAGATGCCCTCTCTCCTGCACCACACCACGATATATATTCAATAGAAGACCTATCGCAGCTCATCTATGCGATCAAGGAAGCCACGGATTATACTAAACCCGTTTCTGTCAAGATCTCTGCAGTGCACAATGTGGCTGCTATTGCCAGCGGGATCGTACGTGCGGGTGCGGATGCCGTTACCATCGACGGGTTCCGCGGCGGTACAGGTGCAGCACCAATGGTGATCAGGGACAATGTAGGGATACCGATCGAACTTGCACTGGCTGCGGTCGACCAGCGACTGCGTGATGAAGGTATCAGGAGCCATGCCTCGATACTTTGTGCAGGAAGTATAAGGAACAGCGGTGATGTGGCAAAGGCGATCGCTCTTGGTGCGGATGCGGTTGTTATCGGAACTGCGGCTCTTGTGGCAATGGGATGCCGGGTGTGCCAGAAGTGTTATACAGGCAACTGTGCATGGGGAATTGCAACCCAGAAACCAGAACTTGTGCGCAGGTTAGATCCGCAGGTCGGTGCAGAGCGGTTATCGAACCTCGTGACGGCATGGGGTTATGAACTGCAGGAAATCCTGGGTTCACTTGGAGTCAATTCAATCGAATCCCTGCGCGGCAGCCGTGAACGGCTGCGAGGTATCGATCTTGATGAACAGACCCTGGAACTGCTTGGGATCAAACCTGCAGGGATAGGGCAGTGAGGTGGTAGCAATGGTGATGAGAATCGACTGCAAAGGAATGTACTACCGGAAACTGAACAGTATGATCCGTGATGCAGTGGAAGAAGGTGAGACCGAGTTCATACTCGATAATGTGAACGGTCAGCGCTACATAGGCAACGGGATCAATGAGAAGGTTAGTATTACTATAAACGGAGTACCAGGAAACGACCTTGCAATGTTTATGAACGGTCCTGCTCTTGTTATTAATGCCAATGCACAGGACGGCGTCGCAAATACTATGAATGCAGGTGAGATCATTATACACGGAAGCGCAGGGGACGTGTTAGGATATGGTATGCGCGGCGGAAAAATGTATATTAAAGGCAATGTGGGATACCGCACCGGAATTCATATGAAACAGTATAAAAAACAAATACCTGTGATCATTGCCGGTGGTAATGCAGGTGATTTCTTGGGTGAATACATGGCTGGCGGTATCCTGGTCCTCCTTGGTCTGGACAGGGACGAGAATACACCGATCGCTGGTGATTATCTCGGAACAGGCATGCACGGAGGCGTGATCTACATCAGGGGCGAGGTAGAGGAATACACGTTGGGTAAAGAAGTAAGTGTGCTGGACCTGGATGCAAAGGATGAAAAACTTTTAAAGAAACACCTCAGTGAATACTGCAAACACTTCGAACTCGACCTTGATGAATTGCTAAGCAAGCCTTTCATCAAACTGCTTCCTGTATCCTGCAGACCTTACGGGAATATGTATGCATATTAATTATCAAGGTCAGATCGTGTCTTTAGATGTCAAATAAGTAATGTGGGACGGTGAATAAAAATGAGTAAATCAGATGTGTTAAATACGCTGCAAAACGCAGGTCTTGATGTACTTACCTGCATGCAGTGCGGTACATGCAGCAGTAGCTGCCCGTCAGGACGTTATACGAGCCTGAACACACGAAGAATTGTAAGAGGAACATGTGTAGGCAGGGACATACTGCATGACGAAGATCTCTGGATGTGCACTACCTGTTATACATGCCAGGAGCGGTGTCCGCGCGAGATAAAGATCGCTGATACGATACTGGCGATTAGGACAATTGCTGTGCATGAAGGTATCATGCTGCCGGCACACAGGAAGGTCAGCCAGCTGGTGCTTAAGTACGGTCACGCTGTACCCATCAATGATGACGTAAAAGAAAAACGTGAAAAGCTCAAAATGGACCCCATCCCCGGGACAGTTCATAAATACCCGGAGGCACTGGCTGATGTGCAGACGCTTTTACGGTCGTGCGAATTTGACAAACTGGTGGCCTGAAGAGCAGAACGTATAGATGAGAAAGAGGAGACGTTATCATGTCAAAGTTATCACTTTTCCTGGGCTGCATTGTCCCGAACCGTTATCCTGGAATCGAAAAAGCTACACAGTTGTGCCTCGATAAATTAGATATCGACTGTTCGGATCTGCCGGGTGCGTCGTGCTGTCCGGCGCCCGGTGTGTTCAGGTCGTTCGATAAACCGACATGGCTTGCACTTGCAGGCCGTAACATTGTACTATCCGAGGAACTCGGGTGCGATGTCCTGACAATATGCAACGGCTGTTACGGTTCACTCACTGATGCAAATCATGAACTCAAAGAGAACGTAGCGCTTAAAAAAAGCACGAATGTCCATCTTGGGAAGATAGGTAAAAAGTACGAGGGAACTGTGGATGTGCGGCACATCGTGGAATTTCTCTATGACGAGTTCGGACCTGAAAAGATAAAGGAGATGGTGGTAAAGCCACTTGACCTTAAGGTTGCGCTGCATTACGGCTGTCATCTCGTAAAACCTTCGAAAGAGCGCCAGCTTGGAAGTGTGGAACAACCGACTTTTTTTGATGAACTGATCGAAGCTACAGGTGCAAAAAGTATAGATTATCCTGATAAGATGGCATGCTGCGGCGCCGGCGGAGGCGTGCGCTCGGCACTACTTGAAAGATCGCTTGAAATGACAAAACATAAGCTCTCACGTATCCGTGATGCCGGTGCGGACTGCATTGTGAATGCATGCCCGTTCTGCCACCTGCAGTTTGACAGCGGACAGGCCGAGATCAGGGAGAAGTTCGCTTTAGAGTATAATATCCCGGTATTGCATTACAGCCAGCTCCTTGGGCTTGCGCTTGGATTTCCACCTGTGGAACTTGGAATTGACCTGAATATCATAACGAACAAAGAATTCTTTGAGAAGCTCAGAGGACGTATAGAATAGTGATGAGGTTGTGAAGATATGAGTGGCCAAAAAACAGGTGTGTACCTTTGCAGGTGCGGCGGCAATATCTCGGATGCAGTGGATGTTGAAGCGATCGCCGAAAAAGTTTCAGGAATGGACAGTGTGGCGATAGCGAACGTCCAGGATTACCTGTGCAGCAGCGCAGGACAAGGTAAGATCAAAAGCGATATCGAGACAGGGATGATCGACCGCGTGGTGATCGGTTCGTGTTCTCCAAAGCTGCATCTTGAAACATTCCGTGCCATGGCAAAAATGGCAGGTATCAACCCGATGCTTCTTGAGATCGCTAACATCCGCGAGCAGTGTTCATGGGTGCATGAGGACCAACAAGAGGCTACAAGGAAAGCGAAAGGACTTATCACTGGCGCTGTTTTTAGAATGAACAGTCTTGAGTCGCTTGAGCCGATCATTAAAGATCTTGAAGACCGCGTGCTGGTTGTTGGCGGTGGTATTAGCGGCATTACAGCAGCACTTGAGATGGCCAACGAGCACGAGGTTATCCTTGTAGAAAATAAAGCATATATCGGAGGTCAGATGATCGGTCTGTCAAAAACGTTTCCGACGTTTGACTGCTCGCAGTGTACCCTGACGCCGAAGATGGTTGAGGTGTTCAACCATCCTAATATCACACTATACACCCAGACCGAGGTTGCATCGGTTAATGGAAATGTGGGGGATTTCAAGGTAACCCTGCGCCGTATGCCGCGGTACGTGGATGTTGATGCATGTACCTCATGCGGCAGGTGTGCACAGGAGTGTCCGGAGGATGCGATCGCACTGCCGTTTGTGCAGGCGATTCCACAGGCATACATTATTAATATGGAAAAATGCGTGGAATGCGGTCTTTGCGAAAAGGTGTGTGACGTTGGCGCGGTCAAACTCGATGACAGGGAGGAGAACATTGAGGTTAATGTCGGTGCGATCACCATAGCCACAGGCTTTGAGCCGATCGACCCATCGATCATTGAGGAGTACAATTACGGGCGGCATCCGGATATCATAACCGCAATTGAGTTTGAGGAGATGCTTTCTGCTATGAGCAGGACCGGTATGCGTTTACAGAAGTCGGATGGTACGATGCCGCAGAAGGTTGCTTTTGTGCTGTGTGTGGGTTCGCGCGATTTTAACCGTGCGAACAAGTACTGCTCGAAGGTATGCTGCCTATATTCGCAGAAACAGGCGCAGTTGGTGCTGAAGATGAACAAGGATGCGGATGTGACAGTTTTTTACATCGATATGCGTGCAGCAGGCAGGCGGATGGAGGAGTTCTACCAGCATGCGCAGGAGGTGGGAGTGAACTTTATCCGCGGGCGCGTGGCTGAGGTGAATCCGCTGGATGGCGGCGTGTTGCAGCTTCGGTATGAGGACACGTTGCTTGGTGAGATAGGAAGCGATGAATTCGATATGGTTGTGCTGTGTCCGTCGCTGAACCCGTCAGCCGGGACACACGAGCTTGCCGACCAGCTGGGTGTGCATGTTGGCAGTGATGGTTTTATCGAAGAGAAGCATGTCAAGATCGATCCAGTGAACACGCTTAACCAGGGAGTGTTTGCGGCAGGATGTGCGCTTGGACCCAAAGACATCCATGATTCTGTGACTGAAGCCATGAGTGCGGCACTCAAGGTTTCAGGGTTCCTTGGTAAAGGCATGATCTCGATCTCGCCTGAAAAGCCGGTGATCAAGGATGCCTGCGATGGGTGCGGTATCTGTGTGAAGGAATGTCCCTATGGTGCACTTTCAATGGAGAACAAAGCGCCAGTACTCGAAGCGCTTTCATGCAATGCATGCGGGATATGTGCAGCCGTATGTCCGCAGGAAGCGGTGGAGATCGCAAACTACACGCGCAAACAGTTGAAGGCGCAGGCTGAAGGGATACTTGATGCGGGTATGGGCGTGATCGTGTACATCGACCCTGCTGCGTATGCGGCTGCCGATATTGCGGGTGTGAACAGGAGTCCATATTCGCCGCTTATTAGGTTTGTCCAGGTGCCGTCCATTCATGTGCTGGATGCGGATATCGTGAACCATGCATACGAGCACGGTGCCGGTGGTGTGATGATGATCGAGGGCACGACTGATGAGGCACTTACCTCAAGGTCCAAGGACCTGTACAGCAAACTAAAGAAGGCTACGAAAGAACACAAAAGGCCTATCAGGTACTCGCATATCGAGACTGCGCAGTACGAGAAGTTGATGAATCTTTTGAATGTGTTTGCTGAACAGGTGGCTGCGAAGGCGGCAAAGAAGGCCGGGAAGAAAGAGGCGTGAAGGTACGCCATCTTCTAATTATTTTTCAGAGAATTTGGTTGCAGCCAATCGTTTATAAAACAGTGGGTTCAATTTATATTCTGCAAATCCGGATTACCCACGTGAAAAACATGACCTGGAGATTCATCGACACCAACATGACAGACGGCTTCTACAGCGCAGCCCTGTTCGAATCAATCGCAAAACACGTTGGCAACAGCGAAGTTGACGATACTATCCTGTTCTGGCGCGTCAGGACCCCTGCCGTCTACCTTGGATACCACCAGTACGTGGAAGATGAGATACACGAGGACTACTGTGCAGCCAACGGTATCCAGGTGGTACGACGAGTGCTCGGCGGAGGGTGCGGGTTCTGTGATGAGGACCAGATCCTGTTCTCCGTGATCTCCCGTGAGGGCAGCGGCTCGGTTCCCACAGACATCCAGGGGGCATATTCACGCGTCCTTGGCGGGCTGATAAACACGCTCAGGGCGCTCGGGTTTGACGGCAAGCTCGAACCAACGCGCAATGCAGTGTATTCGATGAGGCGCAAGATATCAGGGAATGCACAGGGGAGGTTGGACGGTGCGGTGCTGGTAAACGGCAGTTTCCTGCTGGATTTTGTTTTTGATGAGATGGACAGGGTGCTTAAGAACCCCACAAAGAACCTGGCAGAGGGTGTAGAGTGCGCACGGGACGGGATGATCACGCTTTCGGAGCTTCTGGATGGCGCTGGTTATGATATCGATCATGTTAAAGGGGTATTGAAACGCGGATTTGAAGATGCGCTCGGGATAGAGGCGCAGCACGGTGTGCTGACGGATTCGGAGATCGAACTGGCACAGCGTTTGAGTGAGAAGCACAGGAGCAGGGACTGGATCTACCGGATGGATGATAAGAGGCGTAGGAGGCGGGGTCG